>JAHEMS010000245.1 GCA_024643595.1 Bacteroidota bacterium | reverse complement strand
TACCTAATCCATTGGGAAATCGACCGGAAGTTGAGTTCAGAAGAATAAACGCGGTGGCCAGTGTAGCCGCGTTCAGAAAAATGACGCGTGAATAAAACTCAATCACTTCATTGGTTTCTGTATCAACGATTTCCACACCTGTGGCAATACCTTTTTTATCGTCGTATAAAACCCGGTTCACCAATGAGTGAGGTCGCAACGTAAGATTACCAGTCGCAAAGGCTGCTGGCATTGTACTGGCATTGGTGCTGAAATAGGCACCATACGGGCATCCCCGATGACACTGATTGCGGTATAAACACACTCCTCTGCCCTTAACTGGTGAGGTGAGGTTGGCTGCTCTGCCAATGGTTATCCTTCGGTCTGGAAATTTCGATTCTATTTTGGTTTTGAAGTCCTGTTCAACACAGTTCATCTCCATGGGTGGTTGAAATTTGCCATCAGGTAAATGCGGAATGCCTTCAGTCTTTCCGCTCACGCCAATATATTGCTCAACATAGTCATACCAGGGAGCAATGTCTTTGTAACGAATTGGCCAGTCTACTCCAAACCCATCTTGCTTGTTGGCTTCAAAATCAAGATCGCTCCACCGATAGCACAAGCGACCCCACAACAATGATCGTCCGCCTACAACATCGCCACGAATCCAGTCAAATCGCTTTTTCTCCTGATAAGGATTTTCAAGGTCATTGACATAAAAATGTTTGTTGTCTTCCCCTATTGAATAATGTCTGGATTGAATATGACAACGCTCAAGGTCATCCTGGGTAAGCTTTCCACGATGATCAAACTGCCATGGATCCTGCGTTGCCTTTGGATAATCCGGATGTTGCACATTTTTTCCCCGCTCCAGCAGAAGCACTTTAAGTCCGCTTTCGCATAATTGTTTGGCTGCCCACCCCCCGCTAATTCCTGAGCCTACTACGATTGCATCGTAGGTATTTTGGTCTTGTGCTTTCAAATTAAGATTCATCCCGGACTGTCTAATTGAAGGCAAAAGTTCATTAAAAAAAATGCGTTGAAAAAACCATCTGAATAAAAGTAATATTTAGTCCACTAAATCCTGAATTACTCATTATTTTTGCCCGATTTATCCATTCCTAAACAACCACTATGCCCAGAGATCGCAGTATTCGCTCCATACTCATAATCGGTAGCGGCCCCATTATTATAGGTCAAGCGTGTGAATTTGATTATGCCGGTTCCCAGGCATCACGTTCGCTGCGTGAGGAAGGTATCGAGGTGATTCTGATCAACTCGAACCCAGCTACTATCATGACTGATAAAGTCACGGCAGATCATGTGTATTTGTTGCCCTTGGAAAAAAAATCTATTCGCGAAATACTTGAAAAACATCATATCGATGCGGTACTGCCAACCATGGGAGGGCAAACTGCCTTGAATCTATGCATTGATTGTGATAAAGCAGGCATTTGGGATCACTATGGCGTAAAAATTATTGGTGTTGATATTGGCGCTATTGAAACTACTGAGGATCGGGAAAAATTCCGTCTCAAAATGCTGGAATTGGGTGTGGGTGTATGTAAAGGCGCAACCGCAACTTCATTTCTTGAAGGAAAAGAGATTGCTCAGGAAATAGGATTCCCGCTTGTCATTCGTCCCTCATTTACATTAGGAGGAACCGGGGGAGGATTTGTCAATACGCCGGAAGAATTTGATGCCGCATTGAATCGGGGATTACATGCATCGCCCATACATGAGGTGCTCGTGGAGCAAAGCATCATGGGCTGGAAAGAATATGAATTGGAATTACTGCGTGATGGTTTAGGAAATGTAATCATCATCTGTTCAATCGAAAATTTCGATCCGATGGGCATTCATACCGGTGACTCCATAACCGTGGCCCCCGCCATGACATTGCCAGATACCGTATATCAGCGAATGCGTGACCTCGCCATTAAAATGATGAATGGCATTGGCAAGTTTGCAGGAGGTTGCAACGTGCAGTTTTCGGTCAATCCTGATAATGATGACATCATTGGAATTGAAATTAATCCGCGCGTTTCACGTTCTTCAGCACTCGCGTCAAAAGCCACTGGTTATCCAATTGCCAAGATTGCAGCAAAACTGGCTATTGGATACAACTTAGATGAATTAAGGAACGCTATTACAGGAACTACCACGGCCTATTTTGAGCCTGCACTCGATTATGTGATTGTAAAAATCCCGCGCTGGAATTTTGATAAGTTTCAAGGTGCTGACCGTAAACTTGGCCTGCAAATGAAATCGGTGGGTGAGGTGATGGGTATAGGAAGAAACTTCCAGGAAGCATTGCAGAAAGCATGTCAATCCCTTGAGATCAGAAGGAATGGATTGGGTGCTGATGGAAAAGAAATGACCAAGCAGGCCGACCTTCTTCAAAGCCTGGAACATCCAAGTTGGAACCGCCTCTTCCATATTTACGATGCGATGAAACTTGGCATTTCAATGAAGACCATTCAGAATCTAACCCGGATTGACAAATGGTTTTTAGAACAGATCTGGGAGTTAATTCAGCTTGAAAAAGAAATCGAAAAGCAGCGCCTGGAAACAATCCCTGCATCGCTCATGCGTACCGCGAAAGAAAAAGGCTATGCTGACCGCCAGATTGCTCACCTGCTGGATTGCAAAGAAAGCGAAGTACATAAGAAGCGCAGAGCCATGGGCATCAACCGGGTTTATAAAATGGTGGATACCTGCGCGGCTGAATTTGATGCTAAGACAGCTTACTATTACTCTTCATTCGATACTGAAAATGAGTCGCAAGCAAGCGACAAAAAGAAAGTCATTGTGCTTGGTTCAGGTCCAAATCGCATCGGTCAGGGAATTGAATTTGATTACTCCTGTGTGCATGGTATCCTGGCAGCCAAAGAATGTGGATATGAAGCAATCATGATCAATTGCAACCCTGAAACGGTTTCAACAGATTTTGACATCGCCGATAAATTATATTTTGAGCCAGTCTTCTGGGAACATATCTGGGACATTATTCAACATGAAAAACCTGAGGGAGTAATTGTTCAGCTCGGCGGACAGACCGCTTTGAAGCTTGCTGAAAAACTTCACAAATACGGAGTAAAAATCTTAGGGACCTCGTTTGAAGCGCTTGACCTTGCAGAAGATCGCGGAAGTTTCTCAACCTTATTGAAAGATTTAAACATTCCCTATCCTGAGTTTGGCGTCGCCACAGATGCCGATGAAGCGTTGGAGGTTTCTAAAACCATTGGTTTCCCTTTGTTGGTTCGCCCTTCCTATGTATTGGGTGGCCAGAGCATGAAGATTGTGATCAATGAGAAAGAACTTGAAAACCATATCATTGACATCTGGAAACACCTTCCGGAAAACAAAGTATTGCTCGATCATTTTCTGGACGGAGCCATTGAAGCAGAGGCGGATGCTATTTGCGATGGTGAAGATGTCTACATCATTGGAATTATGCAGCACATCGAACCGGCAGGCATTCACTCAGGTGATTCTTATGCCGTGCTTCCTCCCTTTAACCTGGGCGACTTTGTCATCAAACAGATCGAAAGCTACACAAAACGTATAGCGATCGCTTTACGAACCGTTGGATTGATCAACATTCAGTTTGCCATAAAGAATGACAAAGTTTACATTATTGAAGCTAACCCTCGTGCTTCCCGCACAGTGCCTTTCATTTGTAAAGCCTACGATGAGCCGTATGTAAACTATGCTACCAAAGTAATGCTGGGCGAAAAGAAAGTTGGCGACTTCAATTTTAATCCTACACGTAAAGGTTACGCGATAAAAGTACCTGTGTTCTCATTCAATAAATTCCCGGATGTGAATAAAGAACTTGGACCTGAAATGAAATCAACCGGAGAAGCCATTTACTTTATTAATGACTTGATGGATGATTACTTCATGAATATTTATTCTGAACGCAATCTCTATCTAAGCCGATAGATCGTTCTATAGCCTCATGACAATGGCTGAAAACAAGTATAGTCGTTGTGTTTTCGACCATTCAGGGGAAAAATAGAAGAAGGAATTAATAAACGCAATCGGTAAATATTAATTGAACTTATAGGATTTGTTTTAAACCATTAACTTTGCAGTCAGGTTAGTCCCCAATCACTTGCTATCATGTTCAAATTCTTACTCATTTTAGGAATCATTACCTACCTGATCTTTAAGGTGGGCGGATTCTTTTTTAAAGCAGGGGCTGCCTCCCAACAATTTCGACAGCAAACCCGCAGGCCACAAGGCTCTGTTCAAAACGACTCCACGAAAGAAAAAAAGGATGGCCACATCAAGGGTGGCGAGTATGTGGACTACGAAGAAGTGAAGTAGTTGCTGATGGGTTAACTAGTTAATCCTTTTGACAAGGATATCCCTTGATTTAGAATACTAGACTTTTATAAAATCTTTCATGTTAATTTTATCCTTACAGCACCGGATAGATTGGTATTTATTTGGTGCGAAAAACTACGATAATAAAAATTATATTCGTTGATGAATAAATTTTTAATAGGTAGTTGGATCTTCAGTTTGATCATTTTTAGTCAATGCTCTAAAATTGATCCAGGCGTATCTGAAAAAGAAAGTATAGACTGGCCAGACTCCATTGCCTGGTGGAAACACAATAACCTAAGGGTCATTCAAACCAACCTTCCCGCCTATGAGGGCGACTTAAATGCTGATTCGCTCATTGCCAACCTGAATTATTTTTCAGCCAACACATTAATTATTAATGCGGGCGGCATCATGGCATTTTATCCAACAAAACTGGATTGTCAATACACAAATCCATACATGACACCGAATATGCTTGGTGATGTCATTAAAAAAAGTCATGAAAATAATATTAAAGTAATTGTCCGATTTGACTTCAGCCGCGCCCATAAAAGTATTTTTGACCAGCATCCTGATTGGTTTTACATTTCACCCAAGGGAGAAAGAATAATCAATGATGATATGTACGTGGTTTCCATGAATGCCCCTTATGAACAGGAATGCCTTTTTAAAATTGTAGATGAAGTAATCACCACTTATCCGGTGGATGGAATTTTCATTAACATGCCAGGTTATCAAACCCGAAATGCTTACCTGGGCATTTATCATGGGATAGATCAAAACCCATATGACGCGAGAAGATTTAATGAGTTCAGTCACGGCATGGATCTTCCGGATGAAGAGAACACAAATGATCCGGTCTATAAAAAATACCTCGACTTTAAAGAATACACCATTAACGATCTCATGCAAAGGCTCAATAAGCTTGTTAAATCCAAAAATAAGCAAATAGCGATCTGCACGTATTTAGATGAATACGTGGATATCATCCGTCACGAGTCACAGACCAATACATTGCCCTACTGGCCCTATAATGCTTCGGATAATGTCAGTAATACGATTCATTCATATCCTGATCACATCGTAAGTAATGCCAGTATTCAACAGATTTCATTTCAAAGCCGCTATAATGCCATAGAACCGGAGGAGATTGCTATTCGGTTGTATGAGAACATTGCCAATGGATCCGGACTTGACCTTAGTCTCATGGGTGATTTTCAGGATTATGAAGACGAACGCAATTATCAGGCAATCCATGATATTTATGCGTATCACAAAAATCATGAAGCCTATTTTGGCAAATATATTTCTCCGGCACAGGTAGTCGTTCTTTCTCCAGGCAACTGGCCGGGAGGTGATGCCGCTCAAGAATACCGAGGCATCCAACTTATGCTCAAAGAATCACATATCCAGTATGACATCATTGAAAGCACCCAATTGGCAAAGCTGAAAGATGCGCTCAATAAATACAAGTTGATTATTCTACCCGGTGTTTCCGACATGGACTC
>JAHEMS010000244.1 GCA_024643595.1 Bacteroidota bacterium | reverse complement strand
ACTATAACCTCCTGCTGCCGAATTGTTGAAATTGAAATAGAGCTGGCGAAAATCGGGGGCTTTAAAGCCAACGCCTCCGCTCAGTTTAAATGTAATTTTCTTGGTGAGTTCGTATCTTGAAGAAAGTTTTGGACTGAATTGACTTCCATAAATAGAATTGTGGTCATATCGGCCGCCGGTAATCACTGAAAGCTTTGCAGCCGGCAACCATTCATGTTGAAAAAATCCATAACCCGTTGCCTGATATCGCTTTGCTTCATCTCCATACCGAGATGTTTGTACCATCTCCTTGATATAACCACTACCCAGTGTTAAAATATTTTTCTCATTAATAAAATACTCCGCATTTAACTCAGGACGTGAAAATGATTGTTTGAAATCATCCTGATAATACGGGCTTCCATCTGTTTCCAGGTTTAAATCAGTTTGAGTCTGATAATGGGTTGAATAAAAACGTGCAATGGTTTTTAACCGATTCGAGAATCGATGGGTCAATACGGGATTAAAGTTCCAATCACGCGTGTTACCATTACCTGCCGTGCGTATACGACTTCCATTAGACTCCACCTCATAACGAAACACCTGTTCTTCATTAAAAAATCTACCAGCAATGCTGATATCGGTTGCCGGACTTAATTTATAGGTAAGTTTTGAATTGAACGTGTAGTTCGTGAAAGGTGAAACCGTTTTACCAAAATTCTCAGGTGAGAGATCATACCCATCGGTGTGGTAGCGATTTCCAAAAACATAAACACCCAATTTTTTTTTGGTGAAGGCCAGGTCACCATTTATATCCATTGTATTATTAGTTCCGTATCGCGTTGCCATGTTTGCACGGGTGCCCATAGGTCTATCGGTAATGATGTTGATTACACCAGCCAATGCGTCAGATCCATACAAACTTGAAGAAGGTCCTTTTACAATCTCAATTTGCTTAATGTTACCAACCGCTACGCGACTCAACTCCAGCGATCCGGTATATCTGCCAATGATGGGTTCTCCATCGATGAGTATTAATGTATAATCAGGATTAAATCCCTGTATCTGAATTCCGTTTCCCTGCGCATTTACTTGAGGAACAACCACCAATCCAGTTTGCTCAGTTAAAACATCATTCAGCCTTAACGAACCCATTGATTTTATTTGATTCTTAGAAATTAAAGAAACTGGCATGGGCAACGAGCCCATAGTTCTTTCATTACGAGTTGCTGTTACTATCAACTCATCTAATTGTTTAGTCGGAAGTGTGTCTGATTCCAAAAGCTGCTCCTGTGCGAAACCTTTCGCTGGAATCATTGCAAGAGATTCCGCAATCCATATCATCAATAGAAAAATTTTCACGGGGGCAAAGATTAGTACACCGATTATCAAATAATACCCTGATAAGTATAATTAATGACAAATTGCACAGTTACTAATTTAGTATTTTACTATTGGGCATTTTTTAACATAATCTTAGTAAATTGGTTATATTAGTATATATTTTATGTTATTTTTTTAATTGAAACGGCTCGTAATGGAAACCAAAGAAATAATAAATACTCAAAAAGGTGAATTAAAATGCCTGCTTGAACGAGAGGATTTAGATCTTCAAACAGCAGAAAATAGACTGGAAGAAGACGTAGTTATCGATAGCCAGGTAAATAAAAATATCATTCATTTTTACTTCTGCCTCGAAGGATCGGGAGTATTTGCATTTGGACCACATTATAGTCGTCCCATTGAAAAACAGCATAATTATTTTTTTTATAATCCAGATATGGATTTGCCATTTCAACTGAGGCTTGCCCCTCAAACCAGAATTGTTGCTTTTTCAATTAGATTGGAAAGTCTTCATAAATTATTCACGCATGAAGCTTTGCCTTTTCTTAAACCAGAAAATGCAAAAACCAAACTCTATGATGAGCGTGAGATCCCTTCCATTTTACTGGTGGTGTTAAATCAAATCTTTTCCGTTAATCTTAGTGAAAGTGCTGAGAAACTTTATTATCACGGTAAGGTATTGGAAATACTTGGATTATATTTTTCTGATAAGAAACCCGATACGGAAGCTTGTCCTTTTCTAAATGATCAGGAAACGGTGCGAAAAATAAAACAAGCGAAAGAATATCTTTTAAAACATATGGATTCTCCACCGGGTTTGAAAGAACTTGCCAAAGTTGCCGGCTTGAATGAATATCAATTGAAAGTGGGATTCAAAGAAATTTATGGAAATACTGTTTTTGGGTTTTTACTCGATCACAAACTGGATCAATCAAGGGTATTACTGGATACCTCAAAGTATCAGGTCAACGAAGTTGCCTACCGGATTGGTTATGCAAATCCCAGTCATTTTATTGCTGCTTTCAAAAAGAAGTATGGCGTAACGCCAAAGAAATACCTGATGAATCTGTCCCGAAAAGTGTAGTATGATTACTGAATTTAGTTTTCCGGAAATCTATAATCATGCCCAATTTTTGAATATCTACTTTACGCAAATTGGTTAATTCACACAATAGCCCAAGCTAATAAACGATGTTCTTCCATCAGCGGGTAATATTCCAGGTCCTGGATATCCTCCAGCTCTCCGCGTGAAGTAATTTTGATTTCTCAGGTTATTAACTCCACCTTTTACTGAAATACCTGATCGGTGTTTATAGCCTAAAGTAACATCAACAATTGAATATGAATCTATTAATCCATTTTGCCCGTTAGCTGAAGGCACCTCGGTATTGTTTGCATCGGTAAATAGTTTATCAGTGTAACTGTATTGAATGCAGCTGAAAAAGCCTTTGTACTCATAGGTTAGTCCAGTCCTTAAAATTTTCTCTGGTGCGTATTCTACTTTCTTGTTTTTATAATTGGTTTCAGTGAGTTGATTATTGGTTACTGTAATCACCTTGAAATCGCCATACCGTGCATCATTAAAGGCATAGGAAGCAAACAAGCTGATGTTACCAATATGATCCGGAATCGCACCTGCTTTGGTGAGATTGAGTTCTCCAAAAACTTCAGCTCCACTGGAAGTGCTTCCTCCCACATTGGTTTTCAAATTATAAAATGTACCATCTTCACGTTGCTGTTTGATGGTGCCAACGCGATTATCGTAGATCAGGTGGAAAACACTAAGATCAAATACCAGGTAATCCTTCAATTTTCCCCGATAGCCAATATCCATGTTCAATCCTTTTGCATCCGTAAGATCAGGATCGATAACATCCGTGGTAGGCGGAGTAGTTAGATCAGCAAACTGAACCGGACGATACGATTGCGTGGCATTGGCATATAGCTTCGTTGAATTTGCAATAGCATATTCCATTCCGAGCCCGGCAATCAGAAAGCCTCGGCTTCTTTCCTGGTTTTGCAGATAGACAGGATTTCCATTAGAAAAACCGGTATATCCACTGGCCTTGGCAAACAAATATTCATAGCGGATGCCAGGGATCAGCGTGAACTTTTCCGTAACACTGAATAAATTTTCTACAAACAATGCCGCGTTCTTGCTACCATAGTCAATATCTCCTGTCCATAAAGCTCCATCCTGAAGAGAAATATTATAATCCGTTCCCGTTGTTCCCTTACCTCCCCTGTATCGAAGTGTGGTACCGGTATACCATCGTGCCCCGGCACTTAAGTTATGGCTTAATCTTCCCGTCTGATAACCCAACAGGTATCTGGTTTCCAAACCGTAATTTTTGTAATTGTCAATATCCACTGTGCGGGCGTTAAACTCGCCTGTAGCTGTATTTATTTCATCCGGAACTAGAATACCGGCAGAAGGAAGAAAGCCAACGCTGTTGCGATCTCCTTGTATATTAAATAATTTAACATTCAGCCGCTGGTCTTCATTGATCTTTATATCGGTAGACAATGCCACTGTCTGCCAGGTAAGATCAAACCAGTTTCTGCTTCTTAGGCTTTGCTTAGAATTGGTGATAAACTGCTCATCCGTTAACCCGCCTGGTTGCTGACTTAAAGAATGCCAGCGTGTAAATTCAGTAGATAGCGTGACGCTATTGGAAATTTTATATGTAATAGTTCCTGAGCCGGTGTTACTGTTATACTTATTATTATCTCGCCAGCCATTTCCATGGCGATGATCAAAAAATGCGTAATAGTGTATTCTATCGGTTTTTCCACCTATAGCATTGTAGGTATTGAAAAGCCCATTGCTACCCACTGTCTGATAGGACTCTACCTGAAATGGCTTAGTGAATTCACTTCCATTTTTAAGAATGTAATTCACCATCCCTCCAATCTGAGGTCCGTATTGAAGAGAGCCATGACCTCTTATAATTTCAATACGCTGTACGGATTGGAGTTGTGGATTGTAATAGGCTTCGGGATAGCCATATGGATCAGCGGCAATGTCATAGCCATTTTGCCGAACATTAAATTCCCATGACCGATTGGGGCTAAGGCCGCGGGCAGCAATATTAATTTGAATTCCACTGCCCTCGCTTTCCCATATAAATATGCCGGGAACTTTAGCCAGGACCTGACGCATGTTATTGGTCACCACATTACCCTTAACATTATCTAAAACTATCAGGGCACTTTTCTTACCGGCATATATATTAGTGCCAACTATTTCAGGCAACTGGTGAATATCTGATTGACTTTTTTGTCCAACTATGGTGATCTCTGAAAGAATTCGGGTTGGGATTGAATCAGGCTCCTGAGCCATTAAAGATTTGACCATTAACAAGTTGAAAAGTAAAAGCAGGTATTTCATAATTACTTTTTTGAGGGGCAGCAATTTGTTATATTTATTTAGACTTATTCTAAATAATACAACAAATATATAGTCCAGCCTTACATATGCAAAATGATTTTTGTCAGGAAAATGACTTAAAAATGAATATTAATAGCGTCTGCGGGAGGTTGATCTTCTTGGCGCTGAGCCGAAGAGCATACCAAATACGCCTCTAACTAACTCCCGGCCAATCTGTTTTGTTACAGGTGATGAAAGTACTTCGTCAATGGTACTCTTTTCCTTTCTCGCTGTTCTGGATACCGTTTTTTCTTCTTTAACCTCCTCCTGTTTCTCTTGCTCTTTACGTACAGCTTGCATCTTCTCATCGAGCATTTCAAAAGCACTTCGGGGATCAACGGCTTCCTTGTACTTTTTATTCATCTCCGAGTGCTCCAGTTGTCCTTGATATTCCTGTTGTGACAATGGCCCCATAAAAGAAGCTGGTGGAGCAAGATGTGTTACTACCGTTTCGGTAGGAATTCCCTTTTCGTTCAATACCGTGATAAATGCCTGGCCAGTTCCCAACTGGGTAAACTGCTGTTCCATATCATAATTTTCAGATTTAGGAAAAGTCTTAATGGTTTCCTTAAGTGCTTTTACATCGTTGGGAGTAAACGCTCGGATAACATGGTGTATCCGGTTACCTAACTGGGCCAATACATTTGCCGGCACATCCTGAGTAACCTGTGTACAGAAAAACACACCAACGGCCTTTGAACGGATAAGTCGTATGATCTGATCGATCTGATCCATGAACGCCTTGGGTGCATCTTTAAAAAGCAAATGCGCCTCATCAAAAAAGAAAACCAGTTTAGGTTTATCCAAATCACCTGCTTCTGGTAATTGTTGATACAATTCAGCCAGTAATGAAAGCATAAACGTGGAGAAAATGGCAGGCTGGCTCTGCACGTCCGATACGTTCAGCATACTGATTACACCCCGGCCGTCTACTTTCTCAAACAGGTCATCGATATCAAACGATTTTTCTCCAAATAACTGATGAACGCCCTGTTGTTCAAGGGCAACGATTTTCCGTAGAATTGTGCTGGCCGTAGCCGATGAAATTTTTCCATAATCATTTTTGATCTCTGCAACGCCA
>JAHEMS010000243.1 GCA_024643595.1 Bacteroidota bacterium | reverse complement strand
TGACAACGGTCCTGAAGCCGGAACGATGGAGGTAATCTATCATCTATACTCCATTCCATTCCACAGTTCCCTTGCTTTAAAAGTGATTTTGCCCAGAGAAAATCCGGAAGTGGAAACGATTAGCTCCATCTGGAAATCAGCCAACTGGCTGGAACGTGAAGTGTTTGACATGTTTGGTATCCATTTCAGGAATCACCCTGACTTACGAAGGATATTAATGCCGGCCGATTGGAAGGGATTTCCATTAAGGAAGGATTACCAGCATGAAGAATATTACCGGGGGGTGAAAATCGACTATTAATTGATAAGGAGAATCCGTTGAAAGAAGAACAATATAAATATCGTGTTGAAAATTTAGTTGAGTCAGAGCCGAACAAGTTCAATGCTGATCAACTTCACGCCGAGGAAATGATTATCAACCTGGGCCCGCAACATCCATCTACGCATGGTGTGCTGCGCCTTGAAGTGCTTTCTGATGGTGAGATTGTGAAAGAGGTTGTGCCGCACATCGGTTATCTGCATCGATGTTTTGAAAAACACGCGGAGTCCCTTCCTTACAATCAGATTATCCCATTTGTTGACCGCATGGACTATGTGGCTGCGATGAATTCTGAACATGCTTATGCCATGGGCGTGGAGCGCATGCTTGGCATATCGGATCAGATTCCTAAACGCGTTGAGTACATCCGTGTTTTAGTGGCGGAGATGAATCGTATTGCTTCACATTTAATAGCCGTGGGAACGTACGGTCTAGACTTAGGTTCATTCACACCATTTTTCTGGATCATGCGCGACCGCGAGCATATTTTACGGTTGCTGGAGTGGGCTAGTGGCGCCAGGATGTTATACAACTATGTATGGATTGGTGGATTATTTTATGACCTGCCAGTTGGTTTCGAACAACGCTGTCTCGAATTCATCAAATACTTCCGTCCGAAGGTTAAAGAGTTAGAAACCATCCTGGTTAATAATACAATTTTTATTGGACGAACTGCTAATGTGGGAGTAATCCCAATGGATCTCGCTATTAATGCTGGAATTACAGGCCCCATGTTGAGAGGTTCAGGTCTGCGATTCGATTTGCGAAGGGTAGACGCTTATTCCGTTTATCCAGAGCTGGAATTTGAAGTGCCTATTGGTGAAGGAAAAATGGGACAGCTTGGAGATTGTTGGGACCGAACCTCAGTACGTGTTAGTGAGATTTATGAGTCGTTGCGTATTATGGAACAATGCCTGGTGAAGTTGGTAGGTGAGTATAAACGGACCAAGGAATTTGACCCACAATCTGTTGTTCCGAAAAAGATCAGGCCGAAGGCGCAGGAACTTTATGTGCGCGCTGAAAATCCGAAAGGAGAACTGGGATTTTATTTCCGTGCCGATGGCAAAAGTGATATCCCGTTTCGCTGCAAAGCCAGGGCCTGTTCATTTGTTAATCTTTCAATATTACCGGAAATTAGCAGAGGCGTTTTGATTGCCGACCTGATCGCTATTTTAGGTTCAATCGATATCGTGTTGGGTGAAGTAGATCGTTAGTTATGATCAAGATTCTTTCAGCTGCGCAAATCAAGGAATTGGATTCGTTCACCATCAAGCACGAACCTGTAGCTTCTATTGAATTAATGGAGCGCGCATGTACAGCATTTACCAACTGGTTTGTAGAGCACTTCGATGTAGCCCATCGCGTTGGAATAATTTGTGGTACTGGTAATAATGGAGGCGACGGTTTGGGCATTGCCCGCATGCTGCATGAGTGGAATTACCCGGTGAAAGTTTGGATTGTTCGGGGTGGAATTAAAGAGACCATCGACTTTCAAATCAACAATCAACGAATCGAAAACACAATTTCAATTAGTGAAATAACCACTGAAGTAAAGGAGGAGTTTTTTACGGATCGCACCATCCTGATTGATGCTCTTTTTGGAGTTGGTCTATCGCGGCCGGTGGAAGGCATCTATGAAGAAGTAATCGATTGCCTCAATAGCTCGCCTGCCCTGAAGATTGCCGTAGATATTCCTTCCGGTTTGTTTGCCGATCAGCATTCCACCGGTGAAATTTTCAGAGCTGATCACACGGTTTCGTTTCACCTGCCGAAACTTGCCTTTTTTATGCCAGAGAATCACCTTTATACCGGTGAATGGCACCTGGTGGATATTGGGTTAAGTAAAAAAGGGCTTGCGGAAATTAAGTCGTCTACTTATTTCACTACCATTAAGTCGGTAAGGAAGATTCTGAAACACAGAAGCAAGTTTGATCACAAAGGAAAATTTGGTCATGCCTTATTGATTGCGGGTGCTGAAGGGAAAATGGGAGCCTGTGTGCTTTCGGCTAAAGCTTGTTTACGTTCCGGTGTTGGTTTACTCACCACGCACATACCAAAAATTGGTAATGCCATTGTTCAAACTGCCGTTCCGGAGGCAATGGCTTTACTCGATTCATCCGAGGGTCATGTTTCTGATGTATATACTGATCAAAAGTATCAGTCCATTGGCATTGGTCCCGGGTTAGGTCAACATAGTGATACCAGGGTCGCGATCGAAAAGTTGTTGACAAAATTCAAAATACCCATGGTGATCGATGCCGATGCATTGAACCTTTTAGCAACCCACCCTGAATTAGTCCAACTGGTCCCGCAGGGCTGTATTCTCACCCCTCATCCAAAGGAATTCGAAAGACTTGCCGGCAACTGGTCGAATGATTTTGAACGGTTGATCAAATTACAGCGCTTTGCCAAAAAAATTAACGCCGTTGTCATATTGAAAGGTGCCTATTCTGCCATTGCAGGACCCACCGGAAACATCTTTTTTAATGCTACGGGAAACCCGGGAATGGCCACGGCGGGAAGTGGAGATGTGCTGACAGGAATACTCATGGGATTGTTGGCGCAAGGGTATTTGGCCGAGCAGGCTGCCATTTTGGGTGTTTTTATACATGGTTTGGCCGGTGACTTAGCCGTCCGTGAAAAAGGCGTAAATTCCCTGATAGCGGGAGATTTGATTGATTTTTTACCTCAAGCCTTCAAAAAACTGGTCTAAACGACCTGTTTTGCCTTTTATTTTGGTGGGGCTTAAACTTTTGGCTCACCAATTGCATCTAAAAGGCATAAACAGACGTAAACAGTACTTAATAATGATAAGAAATCTACTTTCCGCCTTTATTTGTGTACTTCTGTCAGCCATGGTATCCCTTGGGCAAGTGACAGACGAGGTTTTCAATCCTCAGCGAGGTTCAGATCCAATTAAATCAGTTTCCATTTTCCCCAACCCTGCAGTTGAGTATGTAAGTGTCAAGTTTGAGGCCCCGATAGCAAAGCAAATCACTATTACCGTTCATAATGTGATCGGAAATGCCATGGATGTAGACAGTGAATTGGTTGATGAGCATGAAATTAAAATTCGAATTAAGGATTTATCTACCGGCTATTACCTGATTTCCGTAAAAGATGCAGGCCTTAACTTATCGTATACCTATAAGTTTCTAAAGCGATAGTCGTTACACTTTATTACTTCTAATTACCTATTTTTCTGATTCAATAAACGAATCAGATTGCATTCCTGTCTACTTGCCATTGATATCGGAACCACCAGTACCAAAGGACTGGCACTCAGTGCTGAAGGTAAAGTTTTGGCTAGTCATCAGCGTTATTACCCCACCTTCTATCCTCAGGCTGATCATGTAGAGCAGAACCCTATTCAGGTTTACGAGGCGGTTTTAGAAGTGATATCCAAAGTTATTCCTGATGTTCCTGATTCCTTTACGATTAAAGGGATCAGTTTCAGCAGCGCGATGCATAGCATCATGGCGGTAGATAAAGAGGCAAAGCCGCTCACGCCTTTAGTGATCTGGGCTGATACCAGAAGTAACTCACTCGCCAAAGAGTTGAGGGCTTCAGCGCATGGCAAGCAACTCCATCATGAAACTGGTGCCCCTATTCATCCCATGTCTCCATTTTGTAAATTATTGTGGTGGAACAAGCATGAGCCTGAACTCATTCGCACGGCTGAGAAGTTCATTTCAATGAAAGAATTTGTGATCCATCATCTGACGGGCGAATACGTGGTGGATTATTCCATTGCCTCCGCTTCTGGGATGTTTAATATCCACTCGCTGAGTTGGCATCATGATGTATTAAGATTGACCGGGGTGAGCGCTGATCAACTATCAACTCCCGTTGATGCGACCTATCAATGCAAAATCAAACCGCAAATTCAGAAAGAATATTCATTACCTGACATACCCCTGGTGATGGGCGCCAGTGATGGTTGCCTGGCTCAACTGGGAAGCGGTGCCATGCGCAAAGACGACCTGACAATTACCATTGGCACCAGTGCAGCGGTAAGAAGAGTTTCCAGGAGGAATCTGGAAGATCCGCAGCAAAGGTTGTTTAATTACCCATTGGATAAGCATACCCTGATCAGCGGAGGCGCCTCTAACAATGGCACGGTCATCATTGATTGGTTCAGCAGAGAATTTGATCACGAACCTCAAAACCTGAAGGATTTTGTAAAGGACACTGAATCGGTGGTGGCTGGCAGTGATGGTTTGATGGCACTTCCTTATTTGCAGGGTGAACGGGCGCCCATATACAATGCAGAAGCCCGTGGTGTTTTTTTTGGGGTATCTGTTCGCCACACTCCCCGACATTTCAAGAAGGCGCTGCTGGAAAGTATCTGTTATGAGATGCTTAGCATCGTTCGAAGTGTAGAGGACATTCATGGACCATCTGGAAAAATTTTTGTCAGTGGTGGATTTACCTATTCACCCGAATGGGTGCAGTTACTCAGCCATGTGCTGGGGAGAGAATTGATTCAGTCGGAAGTAAATGACGCTTCAGCGATTGGTGCTGCCATCATTGGGTTCCAGGCATTGGGTATTTCTTTTCAACCACAGAAAAGCAAGGTGAAATTATATGTGCCGGATTTAAAGTTGAGTCAATATTATCATACGCAGTTTGAGATATTTGAAAGCTTGTATAAGCAACTCGAGACTTTATTCAGTAAGTCTAATTTGAGGTAAAATCTTTGAAACGCATCTTGGACAAAGATTCAGGAATGCACTTGCCGCTTTCAGTTGTGTTCAAGAATCATTTACTTTGGTAGCTTAAAAATGTTGTAACCCCCAACTAAACCCTTATCATCATGCAAATTGGCCTCGTAGGACTCGGTAAAATGGGATATAATCTCGCTCTTAATTTCAAAAGCAAAGGACATGACATTATTGCCTTCGATGTAAACAAGGCAGCGATGGAAAGTATTGCTAATGAAAATGTTAACACCATGCCTTCGATAGGAGAACTTGCCCAGGCTTTGCAAGGAAGACGGGTAATCTGGATAATGGTGCCCGCAGGTAATGTAGTTGATGTGGTACTTAGTAATCTGAAATATCACCTTGCACCGGATGACATCGTGATTGATGGTGGTAACTCGCACTATAAGGATACGTTGACGCGCGCCAGGGATCTTGAAAAATCCGGAATCCATTACCTGGATTGTGGAACCAGTGGTGGTGTAAATGGCGCCCGACATGGTGTATGCACCATGATCGGTGGAGTACAGGAAGTTTTTGATTACTGTGAGCCTATCTTCAAATCGATATCAGTAGATGATGGCTATTTGTACTGTGGTAAATCAGGTAGCGGCCATTTCACGAAAATGGTGCACAATGGGATTGAGTATGGCATGATGCAGGCCATCGCAGAAGGGATGGAGGTGCTCCATCGCTATGATGCGGACATGGACCTGGCAGCGGTTTCAAAAATGTGGAACCATGGCTCGGTGGTGCGTGGATGGTTGATGGAACTCACGCAACGAGCCCTGGAAAATGACAAGAATTTAGAATCGATAAAAGGAGTGATGCATTCTTCCGGTGAAGGAAAGTGGACGGTGGAAACCGCCCTCGAA
>JAHEMS010000242.1 GCA_024643595.1 Bacteroidota bacterium | reverse complement strand
TAATCGTGAGTCATCCTTTTTAAGTACGGATTATATTTTTTAATGTAGTGCTTTAATAATGAGCAAGTGGAATTAAAGCATTTTAAAATAATTGTCTCCGGGAGGGTGCAAGGTGTATTTTACAGGGCTTCTGCCAAAGAGAAGGCAGATGAACTGGGAATAAAGGGCTTTGTGCGCAATCAGCCTAATGGTGATGTTTATTTAGAAGCGGAGGCAGAGGAAGATATTCTTTATAAGTATATTAAATGGTGCAACATAGGGCCAGCGACCGCTAAGGTCAATCGCATTGAAGCGCAGCCTGGTGAAGTAGTTGGCTTTGAATCTTTTGATGTAAAATGATATTTTAAAGTAAGGTTATTTTCTTGCTTCAATGCTTTGATTCCAATCGTACACTTTATCGCTTATTTCAATAAGTAACTCGGGATTTTTTTCAAGAGCGTTGCCAATCACAATTAAATCAGCACCAGCTTCCAATGCATTGGATGCTTTTTGACCGGTGTTAATTCCACCTCCTACGATAAGAGGGACATCAACAGCTTTACGCACTGTATTAATCATTCTGGCATTGATCTCTCTTTCTGCACCACTGCCGGCATCAAGGTAAATTAATTTGAGACCCAACATCTCACCAGCCAGGGCGGTGCAGGCGGCCAACGAATATTTATCTTCGGGTATGGGTGTAGTATTACTGATATAGGCTACAGATGTGGTTCTGCCTGAATTGATCAGAAGATATCCAGTGGGCATTACTTCAAGACGATTGTTTTTTAGAATTGGGGCGGCTACCACATGTTGGCCAATTAGCAAATCAGGATTGCGACCAGATATTAAGGAAAGAAAAAGAATAGCATCAGCAGAAGGATCAATTTGTAATGTACTGCCTGGAAAAAGAATTATCGGAATAGAAACATTATCCTTAATCTGCTTAATCACCGTAGAGAGATTTGGAGTGGTTACGAGGCTGCCTCCAACAAAAAAATAATCAACACAATTTTCACTCGCCAGCCGTAAAAGGTTATTTAGCCGTATAGGATCATCCATCTTATCAGGATCTATCAAAACGGCAATACTTTTCTTGCCCGATTGATGACGTTCTTGCAGCGTATTAAGAATTTTCATCTTTCTGATTGCGATTGCTAAGATATTCCATCAGTTTATCTTTTGCGATGCTCAACAGCAATGCGGTCGCCTGGGTGGCAAACCTTTCTCCTATTTGTAATAATAATGAAGAGGGGGAAAACGTATCTTCTATATCTTCGGATTCAGAATCATCTACTGAAGACGAAGCCATTTTATTTATTGTTCGTTTCTTCTTTTTTTTCTTTGAAGAACTTAGGGTGCTTACGATCAGGTAGGAAATTACCAGGGTACCCCCTATGATGAGTGTGTTTTTGGCAAAACGTTCAGTTTTATCAGATAGATTTTTAACTTCCCTTTCAAGTTCATGTTTATGGCGATCAGAAGTCTCTAACAGTCTCTTCTTTTCGGGATCCTGGGTTTCTAGTAATTCCATCTTAATGCTTTTTGCTTTTGATCTTCTTAGTCAAATACGTTTCCATGGAGTGACTGATATCCTTTCGGAATATGATGAAGATCAAACAAGGCACTCCGTAAATTCCAGCAACTATCCAATACCCTATCTGTTCCTTTTCAAAAAAGTTATTCAGATAGTGCGCAAATCCAATACTTAAAAAGAGCAAAAAGATGAACGCCAAAAACCCCATAATAAGGATCACCAACGTCTTGGCAAGTACTTTGGCGATGTCTTCTTTAATTTCAATCTTCAGTAATTCAATCCGTGCTTCTAAATAACCAGACAGACTCTCCATCAGATTATCAAGTCGCAAGAATTTAAAAATAGTTTCTTTGAGTCCCTCCATAAAATTTAATGGAGGCAATATAGCAATTTTGGAATTCTTCTGCGAAGGATTAAGGTGCTTAATGTGAATGGGAAATACCGAAAGAATAAATGATGAGCGAAGTCACTTTTCCTTCACCTGAACAAGTTCTTCTTTGGACAGCAAATTGCCGTTTGCCCCAAAGGTTTCCTTTTTTAGCAGTCCATTTTTTAGGGCACTGATATAGATTACCATCATTGTGGAATCAACCCGTTCAGGCTGATACCAGGTCCTGTCAAATACATAGACGGAATCATAGGTCAGTGAGGAATTCAAAGTAAGTGCTGGCAATATTTCACGGACACAAGTCTTGAATTTACCATATTCGTCTTCCCCATCTCGACAAAAATCCGGCTTATTTAATTCAAATAGTTCGTTATTAATAAGGAGTAGATTTTTTCTACGATAGACGCTTTGCGTTTTTATTGGATCTGCTTCAGTTTTCTGGGTTGGTTCGAAGGGGATCCAATTAGAAATCGGTTGATTCGTGTAAATTTTATTGATGATGGTAATGGTTTGAATTTCTCCGGTGGTTACCGTTTGACGCTGGTAGGTAAGTTCTTGAACGGTTATAGAATCCTTATTTAAATAAATGAGTGTAAAGGGAAAAATAAAGAAAGTGATCAAAAGGTAAAGAAATCCGATCAGCCTATATTTCAGTGTAAGTTTACCAAGCCCCTCTGCGAGTTTTATTGGTAATTGATTAAGGTAGGGAATAGGGAAGAAGATAAGCACGCCAATCATGTTAAAAAGAAAATGCGCGACCGCGATACTGATGGCTGCGTTGGAATTGAACATTGCGGCAATGAATGCAGTAATGGTAGTACCGATGTTTGCTCCCAAAATAAAGGGGAAGGCGGATTTTATTTTTACTATTTTTTTAGCCACTAAGGGAACAACGAGGGAAGTGGTAACTGTGCTGGAACGTATGGCAGCGGTTGTTAATAATCCCCAAACAAATGATTTCAATGGGCTTTTAAAAAAGAATTGTTGAAAGCGATCGTGGCTGCCAAACCCCAATCTTCTTGAAAGTACTTTTCTGAAAAACAGAATAGAGCTGAATAGTAATACTAACGAGATCGTTACCAGCAAAAAACCATTGTTTATGGTAGTCACTATCATATTAAAGAAAGGACCAAACCAATCACCTAGCAGATTGAATTGTTTTTGTGCAACTCCGATGGGTTCATTGAATATGGCGGCGGCAATATATTGAGACAGCCCAGAAAGAAACCCAAAATAATGTTCAAGAGGAATAAGTATAATAACGGTGAGGATATTAAAAAAATCGTGATAGGTTCCAATGGTGACAGCACGTCTGAATTCTTTTTTCTTAGTAATAAAGCCAAGGGATATAATCGTGCTTGTAATGGTTGTTCCAACATTGGCACCCATGATGATTGGAATGGCACCATCCAGAGTAATCGAACCAGAAGCAACCAAGGCGACTAACATAGAAGTAGTGGCCGAGCTGCTTTGGATTATTGCGGTTACTAGCAGACCAATGAATAATCCGGTGAAAGGATTAGAGGTGGCCAGGATAATCACTTCGGCTGCATCTCTACCAAGGTGTTGTATGGAAGCAATCATCAGATCCAGGGTAAAGAGAAAGGTCAGCAGTGCCAACATAATATAAACCGAATTAAGGAGTCCGGTCTTCCATCGCGGATCAGCAACTGACTGAATGTGACCTGTCTCTTGATTTTTCTCCATCACCGGTGGCAAAGATAGCTACCCGATAACTATGTAAAATGAGTTAACGAAAACTTAATATGTTGAAATAGAAAGACTAGTCAATAGTCAATTCCTGGATGGCCATCCAGGCCATCAATCCAGGGCCAAGTTTTAGGGCATCTTCGTCAATATCAAAGGTGGGCGTATGAACGTAGGATGTAACCCCCTTAGACTCATTCCTTGTACCCAGTCGATAAAATGAAGCGGGAATAACATGCGAATAATAGGCGAAATCTTCTGAGCCCAATGTTAGATCTATGTCAACCACATTTTCTTTACCTGCATAAATTTCTGCAGCATTCCTGATCCTTCGGGTTAATGCTGGATTATTTTCAAGGTACGGATAACCGTGGGAGATAGTCACCTCACATTTCCCGCCCATACCTTCTGCAATGGAATGAGCCATTTTTTCAATTTTATCCAGACCGCTTTTGCGCCATTCTTCATTGAGTGCCCGAAACGTGCCGGCAATATTAACTTCATCGGGTATAATGTTGGTTGCTCCTTCTCCGATAATACGACCAAAGGTGAGTACTGTAGGTTGTTTTGGGCTTGCATTGCGGCTGATAATTTGCTGCAATGCAATGATCATATGAGAAGCAATTACAATCGGATCTATGGCCAACTCAGGTGTAGCTCCATGTCCCCCCTTTCCAATTACTTTCAGATATATTTCGTCACTGCTGGCCATATACATGCCTTCGCGAAAACCGATCTTGCCTACCGGTAGCAATGGCATGACGTGCTGGCCAATAATGGAAGAGGGTGCCGGATTTTTCAATGCCCCATCCCTGATCATATAGGAGGCGCCACCCGGATTTTTTTCTTCCCCAGGTTGAAAAATAAGTTTAACAGTACCTTCAAATTCATTTTTGATTTCATTCAGAATTTTAGCCGTACCCAGCAATGATGAAGTATGCACATCATGACCACAAGCATGCATCACACCCGGATGAGTTGATTTATAGGAAACATTGTTTGTTTCCAATATGGGCAATGCGTCCAAATCAGCGCGAAGTGCAACGGTCTTTTTATCAGGATTTTTTCCTTTAATCAATGCGACAATGCCAGTAGTAGCTATTCCCTCCTGAGGGTCGATGTTATAATGGCGAAGTTTATCAGCTACAAATTTGGCAGTGTTAAACTCCTTATAGGAAAGTTCAGGATGCGCATGCAGATACCTGCGGTTTTCAATCACCTCATGATGATATGATTCTGAAAGGGTCTTTATTTTTTCAAGTAAGTTCATTTCAATGAAGAATTATCTCAAATGTAGTACTAGTTTTAATTAGGAATCACATTTGGCTGGGCCTTTGAAGTTGATTAATCCAGTTAAATCAATAACGAAAATCACCTATAAACCTGTTTTAATAACCAATTCCGACAAATATTTTAACATTGCATTTGAACGTCTGCGAATTATTGCGAAATTCCCTTGTTCAAAAAACCAAATATTATGGAAAACACGGCAACTTCGTTTATTGAAACCTGGAATTCATACTTTATCCTGGGATCATATGTCTGTTTTGGGATAGGATTGCTCATCATTTTTTTCCATGAGGTAAAAATCATGATGACGTCCAATGAAAAGGAGCGATATGATTATGTAAATAATCATGAGATTAGATATTTCTGGTATTCTATTATTGCTTTCATTGCCGGCATTGCATTATATTTTTCAGCAGTGATAACACCCCTCGTCCCGGTGGACAACTCAATGAAAGTTTATGTCAGTCTATTCTTTCTGGCAGGGTTTGTAGTGATCGCCTATCTTATTCTTTCTAGTGTGCTTCGTATTTTATATCCGCGATTTCTTGAAAACCGATTGATGCGAATACGAAATAAGCCACGAATTTCCACGACTGGCAATAAAATGAGAAAACTTTCAGATGAGGAAGAAACGGTACATCTTGATCGATCGCAACTGGCTGAACAATCCAGTACAATTCATTCTGCTGAATATGATGTATGGCTGGATGAGAAAACCGGTGAAAAAAGAGTGGAGAAATACATGGCCTATGAGCATGCCGAGAAGTGTGGAGAATGTGGCTTCTACACGATGAAGATTGACACCGAAGAAATTGTTAAGCAACCTACCGAGCAGGAGGGAGGTTTATTACTGGAGCATTATCGATGCAGTTATTGCAATCACAGGGAAGCAAGAGAAGTCTCTATCGCGGCCCTTTCGTCTAACGTGAAAGGTACAGCAGGATAATAGTAACAGATAACTATTAGTAAGTTAAACTTTACATCCTTTTATCCTTGG
>JAHEMS010000241.1 GCA_024643595.1 Bacteroidota bacterium | reverse complement strand
TAATTACTTTGAAACCGCACTAAAAATTTGGGAAAAGAACTATCCGCAACCTCATCCCTCAAAGGCCTATGTTCTGCGCTGGCTTGGCCTTACCTATTCAAAATTAAAAGACGATAAAGCGGCATTGGAATATTATCGCAAAGCGCTGGAAATGTATACGGCATCTCAGGGAAAAAAACATCCAGATGTTGCGTACACGTACAATCTCATTGGCAACATCTTTCAATCTGAGCGAAACCAGGACGAAGCTTTATCCAATTACCATCGATCAATTATTGCAAATGTTTCTGATTTCAACAAGGATGATGTTTTTGTGAATCCAACCATTAGTAACTTCTATGATGGTTATTTTCTATTGTATTCATTAATGTATAAAGCTCAGGTACTGGAAGATCGTCACCTCAATAAAACACTGAAATTAACAGATTTAACTTTCGCACTTAACACACTGAAACTTTGCGATTCGTTGATTGATCGACTGCGTAAGGAAACCACCAATGAAGCGGATAAAATATCCCTGGGTTCCATCGCCAATGAGGTCTACGCAGATGGAGTTCGGATATCCACTTTACTAAGTGATGTTTCCTTTCGCGACCGAAAGTCCTACCGGGAACAATCATTTTATTTTGCTGAAAAAAGTAAATCTGCAGTATTACAGGAAGCGATTTCTGATGCTAACGCAAAATCATTTGCCAATATCCCTCCTGAATTACTGGAAGAAGAAAACAGCCTGAAAGCGGCGATGGCTATGGTTACTCAAAAGTTAGCGCTAAAACCTGCTGAAGACGAGGAAGAGTATTTGCGCAGTACCGCGTTTAGTCTTAATCAAAGCTATACTGAGTTCACGAAATCATTAGAAAACAAATTTCCAGAATACTATAACTTAAAATTTAACTCCACCGCACCTTCCATTCCCCAATTGCAAAACCTGATCAATGAACAAACCGCCTTGATTAGTTATTTCATTGATGAAAAAAATAATCGGTTGTACATCTACCTGATCACAAAGAAAAAATTCCAGTTAACTGAGCATAACCTGCCTGACGACTACGACAGAACCATCAGTGGATTTAGAAACAGTATTTTCTTTATGCAGGAAGAATCCTTTATCAAGACTTCCCATGATCTCTATAAATTATTAATCCCTAAAGGCATTCCTTCCCATGTCAGTGGTCTCGTCCTCCTACCCTCGGGCCGTATGAGCATTATGCCTTTTGAGGCACTGCTAACGAAGCCTGTAAAAGACCTGAAAGCTTCGTATAGTCAGCTGCCTTATCTGGTTAAAAAGTATGATATTCAATATGAATTCTCTGCAGGCTTGATCATGCAAAAGAAAAACAATCCAGGTGTTCATTCAATTTCATCGGCTAAACTTATTGCACCCATTACTTTTCCGGCAGAAGATAACGTGGATGATCTTCCAGGGACTGAGCAGGAGGTTAACGCGATACAATCACTATTTAAAAACCAAGGTATCACCTGTGAAGTGCTTACGCATATGTCAGCCAGCGAGACAGCGGTTAAAAGTGATGACCTAAAAGATTATTCGCTGATTCACTTTGCCACCCATGGCATCGCCGATGAAGACAATCCTGAACTTTCGAGGATATTTTTGCAGACGGATTCACAAAGTGAGGATGGAAATTTGTACGCTGGTGAGATCTATACGTTGCACTTAAATGCAGATCTTGTCACGTTGTCAGCCTGTCAGACAGGATTAGGAAAAATTTCGAAAGGAGAAGGTGTAATTGGTTTATCCCGTGCCTTAATATATGCGGGAGCTAACAATATAATTGTTTCATTTTGGAGTGTTGCTGATCAGTCAACCGCAGACCTGATGACGGCATTCTATAAAACACTTGTCCAGAATAAGAATGAGAATTTTTCACCCGCCTTGCGGAAGTCAAAACTTCAGCTGATCAATGCTCAGCCGTATTCAGCACCCTACTATTGGGCGCCATTCATACTGATTGGTCATTAATCGGTTAATCAACAAGCGATCTTACGACTACTTATTTTTTATACCTGGGTCTGCCGTTTATTCCGTATCCGTAATAATCAGGACATTCCAGGTTTTTGTGGATCTTCCGAATTCGGGTTCGATAATTTAATAAAAACTCATGCGAGCCGTTTGAGAATTTGTTGAGGTCCGAGCCAGTCATGTCAAATGAATACGCAAAATGAAAACTTTCGCTCAGTTTCAAATCTATAAATCCAATCAACGCATCACCACTTCGCCATGATACGCCAGTGCTTACAATATCATGAATAATCAAACCCAAATTTAAGTCCATACTTAGCGGCTGCCCTTCCTGTGCCCGTATCAAAATAGATGGATTTAGCTTGAGTGTACCCTTTGGATTTAAATATCGAATAGTGCCCCCTCGCAAAAAATAATAACGGGCTTCCTTTAAAGCCGACCCTAATGCATCGGCATTGGAAATGATGGTACTATTCATAATAAATGGAACTGATAAACCAATAAATGAATTCTTGAAATTCAAATAGACGCCAGTACCAAAATTAGGTTTATAGGTATTTAACAATGAGAAAGAGGCATCTGTAGGGTTCAATAAATCCAGTTTAGAAAAATCGGCACCCACAAAATTAAAGCCTGCTTGTAAGCCCATGGAAAGTGTGACCTTCTGAAAAGCAATTTTGTAAGAATAATAACCGTAAACATTCTGGTTTCCATAACTACCAATTTCATCGTGGTTGACCAGCAATCCTACCCCTACTTTTCCATCGTATAGTGAAGTATGGCCACTGAAGGAAAACGTTCGAGGAGCGCCTGGAAAGTTGACCCATTGATTACGGTAAGTTGATGTTAAACTTAACTGAACATGATTGCCGGCATAAGCGGGATTAATTACCAACTCGTTAAAATAGTACTGAGAAAACACCGGGTATTGCTGTGCCAATGCTTTATCCATCATACTCAACAGTAGGATAAAGAAAATAATAAGCGAAGAAAATTTTCTCATCTTAATGGCCATTATTTTACAATTTCAAGATAACCTGCAATCGGTTTAGTTCCGTCTCGTTTATCCACAATAAAGAAATAAGTACCATCCGGAACATTACTTCCGATTGGACTCACACCCCGATTAGATATTCCGTCAAATAAGGTACCGGCATTGTCATAATGATTGGCTTCGTAAACCAAAGTTCCGGTACGGTTGAATATTTTTACATTATTATTTTCAAATCGATCAATACAGTCAATGTGAAAATAATCATTCTGTGAATCACCATTTCGAGAAATACCATTTCGTGGCCTGATGTCGGCAGGTATCACAAGATCTTTAGTAGCCTGACAACCCAGTTCGGAGGTTATACGGGCCGTATAGGCACCTGCTAATACTTCGGATAGATTTGGTCCAACGGCAATGACCTGATTTCCGCTGATCCATTCAATCAAACCAATCCCTACGGTAGAGGTAAAAATTACATCCGCGAAACCATTTGGCTTATCACAAGAGGCGTTTATGATTGAAAAACCAAAATCAGGTATCTCTTTCTTTTCAATGACGTCTTTGCTAGCCAATGGAGACTTACAACCGGTTATTCGACTGGTAGCGGTAACAGAATAGGTACCCACCGCTAAACTATCATAAACCTCACCAATGAAATCAGGTGGAGGAACTTCTGCATTCCCATCATACCAATCAAAAATATAGTCTTTGGTATTTCCACCAACAGAGGCGGAGAGCGCACCATTATCAAAGATACAACTGGTTACGTTTGAAAGTAGATTAACTAAAGGAGATGGTATTGGTAGTGCATCATTGGCGATGCTTGCCTGAGAAGTTCCTGTACAACCTGTTACCAGGTTAATTGCCTCCACCGTGTATTCCTGTGGAGTAACTTTTAAGGTACCGTATTCTGCTCCGGTGTATACGAGAGTTCCCGCCGTTGAATTTCCTTCAAACCAATTAAATTGGAATCCGACAAAAGTTCCATTCACCAGTGCGCGGGCAACACCATTCGGATTGGCCGGATCGCAGTTGGTAACCGGCGCAATCGTGGTGATCACAGGCTGAGGAAACTTGCGTAGATCTCCAACTGACACCGTATCTATTGTAATACACCCAGTATTCAGATCCGTTAACCGAACGGTATAAATCCCGCTGGGCAGATTCTCTTGTACATGATTCTCGGTTAGAAGGGGACTATTGGGGTCATGCGGCATATTGGGAAATTCTGGATTGCTAAGGTCTGCTGGTGGGTCTCCGACATATAGATCAGCCATGTAATCATAGGCAAATGGATAATCTTTCACAGGATCTTTACTTACTGGAAAAGCAACGCCACGGGCGTATACTGAACCATCATCGGCTCTGCAACTAGTTACCGGATTACTTGACAAGGCGAGCACAGGTTTAAATTCTTTATTGTTTTCCGGAAGTATGAATATAGCCTTGGCTTTACAGTCGGTGGCATTATTATGCACCTCTAATGAATAATCTCCGGCTAATAATCCATTGATGGTGCTTGTGGATGCAAATGAAGCTCCACTCAAATCCAAGTTTGAAAACCACGTGAAGTCATAGTCAAGGTTGGTGTCATCGTTACCATCTGCCAGTGCACTGAGTGCGCCTGAACCTACGTTGACACTACAGATTACCTGTGGGGCGATTTGTTGAATACTCACCACCGGATATACAATATTGGAAGGATCAATGAATGCTTCTACCGCAGCAGAAATACAATCGGTGATTACATTTCTTACCCGTACAAAATATTTACCCGTTAACTGGTTGGAAAGTAAGCTGTTTTGTTCACCGGCAATTATACCGGTAGGGAAATCATTCTTATACCATTCATAATCAAAATCTGTATCTAAATCATCTGGAGGATTCGTCAACACAGACGTCCCTCCAATCGTTACCGATACTACCTTAACGCTGCCTTGTGGCAAACAGTTGGTGGGATTGATTTCATCAATATCAATGATGTTCGGCAGGCTTAACGTTTGATTTGTTTCCAAAGCAAAAACCTGATTGAACTTACAGCCCGTGGTTGAGTTCGTTGCTTCGACTACATATGTTCCCGGACCGGCCATAGAAATTTCACTAATAGGAGATATTCCCCCAATGGTAGTTACCAGTGGCAATGTGCCTCCATTAAGTGTCCAGGTAAAACTATATGTTCCCGAAGGTCCGACCCGCTCAGACGCAGTGGCTTGCAAAAAGCCGTTGGGACTTGTTGGTGTACAACTAGAATTTGGTACGATGGATGTGAAGGCAATATCAGGATCTCTGCTCTTATTTAAAATATCAACTTTAAACGGGGGTGATTCACATCCAGAACCTGGTGTCAACCCTGCCCGCTTTTTCACTGCAACAAAATAAGAATCAGCACCTATAGTAGGCAAATTAGCTACATTTAGAACATCCACATTCTGTGCTGCTCCAACCACCACATTAGTTACCGTGCCTCGCGACCATATGAAATCAAATCGAGTATGATCACTATCTATATTACCACCAACCATTATATCGTTGGCCCCTACCGTAATGCTTCCATCAGGATTACAAATTAGTTGATCTATTGGAGTTGCCTTTGTAACTACAATTGGTGTAGCCGATTTGTCAATGGTAGTTTGAGTAATTCCGACACAGCCGGACATGTTATTCGTGTATGAGAATGAGTATACTCCTTCCATTAATCCAGTATAATTTGTGGTGCCACCAATGTTGGCAGGATCATCCAATGGTAAAGTAAAACCAACGGGTCTAGTCCACACATAACTATAGTCTGGAGTTATGATCGATCCAGGACTAGTTATTGTCGCTACTATCGAACCATCAAAATTAATATTATCGCAAGCTGTATTTGGTAAAGGAACAAGTGTGGCGGTTGGTTTTACACTTTTATCTTCAATGTTAACTTTGAAT
>JAHEMS010000240.1 GCA_024643595.1 Bacteroidota bacterium | reverse complement strand
CAGCGGTAATATTTATAAACCGGAGTCCACCTTCCAGGCATTTCAGCAAAGTCAGTTTGAAAAGAAAAACAATGAATCGGAAAGTGATTATACGGATGTGCAGTCGGCAATCACCACGCTGAATAGTGGGTTACGTCTAAGTGACCCAGTTCAATGGCGGACCAATCTCGAAAAATCGTTTGATGCAGATCATTTCATGAAATGGTTGGCCATTAATACAACCATGTTGAATTGGGACACCTATGGCCGTATGGCCCATAATTATTATCTATACCATGTAGCGGGCAAAGGACTCCTGTGGATACCATGGGATAATAATGAGTGTATGTTTAACCGATCAATGAACAATACTTCACCGTACGCAATTTCATTGGCTACGACTACATCGAATTGGCCGTTGATCCGTTACCTGATGGACGATCCTGATTACAATGCTCGGTATAAACAATACATGAAAGAATTTACTGAACAAGTATTCACTTCTGAAAAGATGGATGAGCTCTTTACAAAATATCATAGTATGATTTCTCCTTATGTGATCGGGCCGGATGCGGTAGAGCAAGGAAAGTATACTCATTTGACAAGCGGAGCCGCGTTTACGATGGCATTGGAGTCCTTGAAACAGCATGTGGTTACGCAGAATATGGCGGCCGCTGAGTTTCTGAAATAGAAATCAAGGGGTAAATTGAGTAATAGCTTTAAAAATCAAAACCCTCTCTTTAAATTTCATGCTTATTAATATTAACCAGGGAAACGCCACACGTTATGTTTGATCTATTTAGTGATGGTCCGGTGTATGAATACCCGCAATTGATCAACGTTACCTATTCATTTCTATGGGCGTTTATTCTCGCCTCTATTATCGCGATTACGCACAAGGTCACGTTCACGGGAGATTATTATCCGAAGAATTTCTTTCAGGCATTGATACTGGGAGCAGTGATTACCGCTATGGTCATGATGGCGATTGGAGATAGCCTCGCCCGGGGCTTAGGTGTATTTGGTGCCATGGCCATCATTCGCTTTCGAACGCGGATAGATGACCCGCGTGATGTTTTGTTTTTGTTCGCTGCCCTGAGTACAGGTTTGGCCATAGGGGTTTTTGGTTATACGATTTCATTTGCCGGCACGATGTTATTCTGCGCGGTGGCAATGTTACTGCACTATTCACCCTTTAGGTCATTTATCCATCAGCAACATCTGTTTTTTACATTAGTGGATAAACGAAATTTAGATCAGGCACAGCAAATCATAACCGAAAACTGTCAGGACCACCGGCAAATCAATGTGCAATCAACCAAGGAAAACGCAACTCGTTTTCATTTCAGTGTTTGCCTTCGAAAGAATATAACAGCCAATGAACTGATTGATCGGCTAAGTCAGATTGAAGGGATTCAACAACTGCGGGTAGGTGTTAACGAAGTCACTAATCTTTGAGGATGATGAGATTCAATTGGTTTTATGGTTTCATCCTACTCTTCTTCCTGGGAATGATCACGGTGAATTTGAAATATTTTCGGGGTTTTGGCAATTCATCCGTTGGCGTTACTTATTCGAAAGGATTTAAAATCAATGCGGATAAATCGGCACTGATAAAAACCATTGCTGTAGTACCAGGCCAGCAAGTGAAAGTAGGAGACCTATTGGTTGAACTCACCAGTTTTAATCTTGACCTCGAACTGGATAAACTTCAAAACAGGATTACCACATTAAAGGCAGAGCGGGAAGAAAAGTCGAAATTAGCGAGGGCGGAGATTGCCTATATCAGGGCAGACCTGGGGATTGAAATTGAAAAAATAAACATGAACATCATCCAGACTGAAGCGGAGTTGTCTTTGAACAAAAAGCTGAGCAATGAATTCTCGCAGCAGGAAATGAACGAAGATAATCCACTGAACAAGAAGATCGAGGCATTGAAGTTGCAACGCATGCGCTATGAAGAAGCAATTAATATTAAGATCGCAGATATTTTGCAGGAGACAGACACCGAGGAACGTCTGCTCGACAACCAGGTAATATTACTGGAGCGTGAATACAATATGCACCTGGCCGAAAAAAATAATTTGCGAAAGGTGGCGATGGTGGATGGTGTCGTAGAAAACATTTGTGTGAAACCCGGCGAGCAAGTGGATGCGTATAGTGAGTTACTCTCCATCAACCCAATACATCCGACCACCGCGGTAGGCTACCTGGTAGGAAAAAAAGATCCATTGCCAATCGGGTCGGAAGTGACGGTGAAATCCTATGAGAATCCTCGACTGACAGTGTTGGGGAAAGTAATCGGCTATGGGTCAGTGGTTTCCTTGCCAGAAATTTTACAGAAATCCACGGCGGTAACTGGTTTTGGCCGGGAGTTCTTTGTTGAAATTTCCGGACAGAATGATTTTGCCAATGGCGAGCGTGTATTAATCCGCTAAGCATGAAGTACCTCTTGTCAAGTCTGTTGCTGATTTTCAACGTTCATCATTCGTTTTCACAAGTCACGGTGGAGGAGTTTATTCATTCAGCAAATGAGGCGCTGGATGTAAAATCGGCGGATGCTCAGATTAACTATTTAAAAACTAATCCATATAAGCTTGCGCCTTTGCAGAAGCTGGAGTTCCGCACTCAAAATCGCGAATTAATGTACACCCAGCAAGAGTATGCACTTCGGTTAAATCCAGCGAACCCCTGGGAAATGCGGAGCAACAATAAATACTTTGAGCAATATCAGGGTTCTCTTTCATTTGAGCGACAAGTTGCACTAAAGCGTGCGTTAGTAGATCGGTATAACCTGGTGATCCTTTATCTGTATTACTATCAGTTAAAAAATATCGCTATCGAGAGTGAAGCATTGGTCGATAAGCAGGTGAATGTGTTGGAACGGCAGAGTGCCAGCAGTTTCTTTGATGCGGATGAATATGTAAAACTCAAAGTGGAGCAATTGGATAAAAGTGTGGCAACAGAAGAGACCAACTTCGACTGGCAAAGTCAGAAGTCAGCCATAAGTCAACTTCATCCTGAAGCAGCAGGACGATCGATTACCTGGGAAAAGCAGGTACTGATTTCAATAGACCGGATGGAACAGGTGGTGGATAGTTTGAAAGCTAAAGTAATCAGTCCGCTTGAAGTCGCTTATCGTCAGCAAAAAGTAAATGTGGCACGCAGTCAGTATGATCTGGAAAAGTCAAATATCAATATGGGCTTTCTTCAAACTTCCTATGATCGCCGGAGGGTAAATCAAGATCGCACTCCATTTGACATTTCGTTGGGAGTAACTATTCCCATCGTCAATCCGAACAAAGGAGACATGGCCCGAAGAAAACTGGCGGAGATCGAATCGGAATATGAACTGAAGGCGGCGCAAATTGAAGACCAGGCGTCGATAGAAATTTCGTATCAAAAGTTGAAGGAATCGATCGGTCGTTATCGCGATCTTCAGGTTAAAATGGAAGCATTGAAAAACAGCAGTTTACAAAAAGATTTAACGCTATTGAAAGGAGGCGATCCGCTCATTGCCTTGCAGTTTGAGTCGGGCTTGAATAAGTTGCAAGTGATTCAGAGTAAGCTCAAACGAAAAGTACTCACCTACTATATTGAGTTCCTTACTGAATCAGACCATATTCAGCAGTTGCCGCTGATTAACTATCTCTCCAATAATCTCTCCACACTGAACTAAAGCTTGGTATAAGCTGCCTCACTATAATTTATAACTGCTGGCACTGATTTTTCCCTTTAATCAGGTAAAAATTTCATCTTGGATTAATCCATACTACGATTTGTCGTGATCATGACTTACATCATTGTCGGAAGAAGATCCCTTTTGTATACTTGTCGGATAATTTATGAGATAAATTTGACCGTATTAAATAATTTTAATTATGAAAAATCAAATCGGACTGGATGAAGCTAAGTGTAAAAAGTTGGCAAATCTGCTTAACGACTTATTGGCTAACTACTCCATCTTTTATCAAAATACGCGTGGCTATCACTGGAATATAAAAGGTGAAAAGTTTTTTGAACTGCATTTGAAGTTTGAAGAACTCTATAATGATCTGCTGATAAAGATCGATGAAGTGGCAGAGCGTATTCTAACACTAGGATACACACCCCATCATAATTACTCAGATTACCGCAAAGTATCTTCTGTTAAAGAAAGTTCACAAGTGTCGGATGGAATGAAGGGAGTAGCCGAAGTGCTGGATTCATTCAAAACGATTATTACCCTACAGCGTGCCATCCTATCTCTTTCAGCAGATGCAGGGGATGAAGGAACAAACGCGTTGATGAGCGATTACATTCGCGCACAGGAAAAACTGGTGTGGATGTATTCGTCTTTTTTGAATCGAAAATAGATCCACATATTCAATTCTGTAACAAAAGGCTAGTTGCAAAGTCTTAGCTTTGTCATGAGCTATGTTTCAGAAGATATCTAATTCATTCGCGTTGGCATTTACCAACATTCGTTCAAACCTTTTTCACACTTTTCTATCTGTGTTGGGTATTGTAATCGGTGTCGCAGCGCTGGTATCAATTCTTTCCCTAATCGATGGCATGGAGCAATTTGCGAGAGCGCAGATTACCCAAACCACTTCGCTGAACGCCATCCTCATTCAATCCAATGCCCACAAGGTTATTAATGGAGTGCGGATTAAAAAAGATACTTTTTTTGTAATTGATTATGATCACTTTGCACAATTGGAGCATGCGCTCACGCTTCCTGCAAGAGGAATTTATAGGACCTCCCTTTCGGGAGAAGTAAAATTAGAGAACGGAAATAGAGTAGGTGCTTATGGATGGACTAGCGCTTCAGCGATCCGGCCCGACACGGCTAAGATTATTGGAACGGTCTATCAGTTGGAAGATGTGAAGAACAGACGAAAGGTTGTGGTTGTTAACAACGCTTTTTGCCAGGCAGCCGGCATTAATGAGCAGCATGAATTAATCGGGCAAAAAATAAATTTCTTAGGCAAAGAATTAGAGATTATCGGGGTGGTTCCAGAACCCAAGATAACGTCTCCTCAAATTTATTTTCCAATCACCTTATTATCTCCGTCAGAACTTTTCGAACATGTACCGACCTTATATTTGGATGCGGGTAAAACGGAGGATATCCCAATACTCAAGGAACAAATTGCACGTTGGCTTGATCAAAACTATGCGCAATCGAAAGATAATTTCACCATTCAAACAAACGATCTAAGGATTGAGCAAGCGACTAAAGGTTTCCTATTGTTTCGGGTAATCATGGGATTGATTGTTGGGATCTCAGTAGTGGTAGGCGGTATTGGTGTCATGAATGTGCTTCTGATTTCTGTAACAGAACGGACCGCTGAAATTGGAATCCGTAAAGCGACAGGTGCAAACAGGAGAGATATTATTTTGTTGTTTCTGGCTGAGTCTATGGCGGTATCAACATTTGGAAGTTTACTAGGATTGATCTCCGGTGTGCTCGGCACGATGGTGATCATTCCGATTGTAAAAGCGATTACCAAAGTACCGTTTCAAGCCGCATATACTTTGAATACGTTTATTATTATTTCAATTATTTCTGTGGTGGTGGGAGTCGTGTTTGGCACGTATCCGGCAATAAGAGCTTCGCGACTTGATCCCGTCGAGGCGATTCGACATGAATAATTCTTAGCAAGCTATTAATTGAATGTAAAATAAAACTCTCCGGTTAGCGAATTATTCTCCCAGGGAGTTTGCCTGCCTACGGATTCTCCCAACACATCTATTCGGGACATTTTGAAAACTTCTTCTAACTTCAGACCCGGCGTATCAATGTATTTCATCAGCTTCGAAGTATAGAGTCCGTTTCTTCCATCACCATCAGAGGCCACGTCACCTGGTGCGGTGGCGAAAGCTACAATAGAACCTTGTTTAGCGCCCTGAGGTGGATCCATCCTTGTGATCCCTTTTTCGTCTGAC
>JAHEMS010000239.1 GCA_024643595.1 Bacteroidota bacterium | reverse complement strand
CTTTAGCGTTGCGGGTAAGTATTTTGCCACCAGGTCTTCATAGTATGACTTTAGTTCATTCCAGTTCGGTGGTGTAGGATTTTTAGAATAAAGATCATAGGGATTAAATACTTTTACCCACTTGAACATTTCACGATCATGATCGTCCATCAAATGATTATAGGCATTTTCGCGATGTTGTGCATAGAAGGAGTGGTAACGAAGCATATATAATCCAGGCTCAGGCAAACGATCTTTCACCATTTGGTAAATATACTCATCATGTCCCCAAGACATGTGAACGTTGCGTAAGCCGCAATTCGGTGAATACACACCATATTGTGTATTATAATTTGGATTGGTGAAATCCGGATTATTAACAAAAAATTCAGGGTACACAATTTTATCAGAATATGCACAACCGACAGGAAAGGTATCGCCTACCACTGCCCACTGAGGTTCCCCAAACAAACAAAGCACTTTGCCCATATCATGAAGTAATCCCACCATCACCATCCAATCAGGATGACCATCTTTGCGAATGGCTTCAGAAGTTTGAAGGAGGTGCTGAAACTGATCGAGGTCCGTGTCAGGATCCGAATCATCGACCAGTTGGTTCAAAAAATCAAATGCGCTCCATACCGGCATTTCTTTTTTGTTGAAGGAAAGAAATTCCTTTTCCTTTTGCATGACAAAATCGTACGTCTGAAAAGTATGATTCAGCCGATAGAATTCCTTTACGGTATCGCGCTGGGGGTCGTCATAGTTGCGATATTCCTCAGTGGACTTTGAGTTAGCTATATTTTCCGGATCAGGATATCTGCGCAACAAGTCATCTTCCCATTCATCTAAATTCTTGAGTGGAACAGCTTCAAACTGATTTTTCATGTTACAGATTGTTAAATTAGAGTTGAAATTAAGTCATTTTCTTGAGTTTGCAAGAATAGAAAATAAAGCGCTGATTCGACTCTTGAAGAATATTAGTCTGCCCTTTTTATTATAATCTTCTTACCAGTTTTTGCACTTTGTATTGCCGCTTCCAGGATCTCTACCACAATCATATTATTTTCCAGGGAAGATAGATCAAAAGCGGGGAGCGTGATTTTCTTCTGCACCACCGCGGCTAATAACGCAAACGGGTCATCGTTGGGAGCTTCGCGCTCACTTAATGTTACCCTCTGTTCTTTTTTTTCTCCCTTTAATCGTGTACGGATTGTTGAACGATTATCACTGATTACATATCCCGTTGCACCGTACACCTCCATATCTTTTCTGCCAAATGGCCAGTTCCATGACGCCTGAATAATGCCCTGCATTCCTGGATATTCCAACACAATTGTAGCTTCATCATCCACGCTTGGATAAATGTCAGGCTTGAATTGCTGTGTCACAGCAAATACTGATGTGGGTCGTTGTCCATTTGCCAGCCAGGTAATCAGATTGGCCCCATAGCATCCAAAATCAATCACAGCACCACCACCGTTCTGCTTCGGATCAGTAAGCCATTCCAGAAATTCTGCACTTACTCCAATTTCCTTTGGACCTTCGTGGCCATCATGTACCACAACTTTACGCAACTTGCCCAATTGATCTTGCTGAAGCATCTCTTTCGCTATATGATTGGTCGAATACCAGGTGGTTTCATAATTTGTGATTAGCTGTATGCTATACTTTTTGGCCAGTGTCTCCATTTGCCTGGCATGATCCATATTTATAGCCAATGGTTTTTCCACCATTACATGAATTCCTTTAGGTGCACAGGCTTTAACTACACCAAGATGTTCATAGATTGAACCAAAGGCAGCAACTGCCTCAGGCTTAGTTTTTTCAATCATCTCTTCGATGGAAGAATACCATAACGACATGGGCAAACCATGTTTCTTTAGAATACGCTCTGCCAGACTTTTATTGGGCTCAGCGATTCCCACTAATTGAATATCCCCACGATCGGGTCGCCCAAAAATCCCATTCACATGATCATGGGTTAGTCCGGCCACACCAATACGAAGCGGTGCCGCGTACGTCCAATTACAAATAATTAAAACGATAATAAGGGAAGCGAGGTGTCTCATAATAATTAAGTCTATTAATCCAAGGTAACTTTGTTGGATAAGATCTACAACAAAAAAGTTTGTACTTTCAAATGAGGAATGAATTCAACATGAAAATATTGTTTGTTAAAATAATAAGTCTGGTTCTCGGTGCTGTTCTAACATCTTGTTCAACAGAAAATAGTCAACGAGAACACATGGTTTCATGGTGGCTAACGACCGGGGACAAAACATCACTTATCGCTCAGCAGCAAAGCCTAACATTTAACGACACCCTATTCAATGGATCAATGATATCTGTTGATACCGCGCAAAAGTTTCAATCCATCGATGGCTTCGGCTTTGCACTCACTGGTGGCAGCGCCATGCTCATCCATACTAAATTAAATGATGTACAACGTTCCGATTTATTAAAAGAACTTTTCCAAACAGCTGGAGATGGTATCGGCATCAGCTACCTGAGAATTAGTATTGGTGCATCCGACCTTGATGAGGGGGTCTTTTCATACGATGATTTACCGAATGGTGAAACCGATCCTAACCTCAATAAATTCAATCTCAGCTATGATACTATGCATCTAATTCCTGTTCTGAAAGAAATTCTTTCCTTGAATCCCAAAATTAAGATCATGGGAAGTCCATGGTCGTCACCCGTTTGGATGAAGACCAATAAGCTTATAAAAGGAGGAAGTCTCAAACCGGAATTTTATGAAACTTACGCTAATTATTTTGTGAGGTATATACAATCAATGGCAAATGCAGGAATTCCCATTGATGCTATTACCATTCAGAATGAGCCGGAAAATCCAAAAAATACACCAAGTCTGGTAATGACTGCAACCGAACAAGCGCTGTTCGTAAAAAAGTATTTAGGACCTGCTTTAAAGAAAAATAATGTCCATACCAAGGTCATCGTTTTTGATCATAATTGTGATCACCCAGAATTTCCTATTTCCATTCTTAACGACCGTGAAGCAAAACCATATGTCGATGGATCAGCATTTCATATGTATTTAGGAGAAATCGATGCCTTGACCAAGGTGCACGATACACATCCTGATAAAAATATTTACTTCACGGAACAGTGGACATCCGGACAAGGTAGCTTCAACGAAGATTTACGGTGGCACGTTAAAACGCTTGTCATCGGTGCCACCCGAAACTGGAGCCGCAATGTTCTGGAGTGGAACCTCGCGGCAGATCCCAACTTTGACCCTCACACTAATGATGGAGGTTGCGACATTTGCCAGGGCGCATTAACGATTGGTAATGGAACTATAGAAAGAAATGTTTCCTATTACATTATTGCTCACGCTTCAAAATTCGTTCCTGACGGTTCAGTGCGGATTGCATCAAACTTGGTGGAAGGATTGCCTAATGTAGCTTTCGTTACACCAACTGGAAAGTGCGTGTTGATTGTTTTAAATGATAGCGATTCACTAAAATCGTTCTCCATCCAACATAACGGGAAATCCATAAGCTCTAAACTAACCAGCGGATCAGTAGCAACTTTTGCCTGGTGAATTATTTATTTTTTCATTCACAACTTCTATTCTTACGTCAACCAAGGGCCTGATAATATCTCCATTTTGATTCTCCATTCAATCCGTTCATTTCCTTTCCGGAAAGCCGTTTCACCTGAAAATTAAGTTCTGGAATTAACAATAATCCAACTACCGTAAAAGACATATCCTTCCGGGGAAAATGGAAGCATAACTACAGTATTTATTTTATTTAGGCTAATCTAAATATTTGTTTAGTTAATTCTAATTATATAAGTTTGCTGATCTAAAAAATGAAATCACTAGCCTACATATTGTTTTCCTTAACTTTTCAGTCGCTTTGGGGTCAGACTGGCCAAATTATAGGTACCGTGCTACATGAGGGAAAGGAATTGGAATTCATCAATGTAATCCTTACTGGCACCACCCTTGGCGCAACCACCTCAGAAAACGGAAAATTTATCATCGGGTCTATACCCGAAGGCAGCTACGAGTTGAAAGTTTCTGGTATCAGCTATCAGACAAAGACAATCAATGTGCAAGTGAAATCACAGCTAACGATGATACTGGAAATAGAGTTAAGAGAGGATGTTTCCCAGTTGCAAGAAGTCGTGATTACCGGCACCATGAAAGAAGTGACTAAAATGGATTCTCCTATTCCCATTGAAGTCTATGCGCCTTCCTTCTTTATGAAAAATCAGACACCAAATATTTTTGAATCCCTCTCTATGGTAAATGGAGTGCAGCCGCAAATCAATTGTAATGTGTGCAATACAGGCGATATTCATATCAATGGGTTGGAAGGACCCTATACCATGATACTCATTGATGGTATGCCTATTGTGAGTAGCCTATCAACGGTCTATGGACTGGCTGGTATTCCAAACAGCTTAGTGAAACGAATGGAAATTGTTAAAGGACCTGCATCAACACTATATGGATCGGAAGCGGTAGGTGGTGTAATTAATATTATAACAAAAGAACCCATAGCCATTCCCGCCATTAAAGTTGATGTATTCGTTACTTCGGTTGGAGAATACAATGCAGACGTAGCCAATGGTTTCAAAATCGGCAAAACTTCAAGTCTGATCGGAGTGAATTACTTTACCTATAATCAAATCCGTGATATCAATGATGACAATTTTACTGATGTTACACTTCAAAAAAGAATTTCGATTTTCAATAAATGGAGTGTTTACCGAAAATCCGGAAAGAATTTTTCATTAGCAGGTCGATATATTCATGAAAACCGATGGGGAGGTGAACTACAATGGAATTCCTCGCTTCGTGGGAGCGATCAGGTATATGGTGAATCCATTTACACTGACCGTATGGAATTTATTGGCAACTACCAGTTCAACACCTCATCACCATTTCATTTAGACTATTCTTATAATTATCACCAACAAGATTCATATTACGGAATCGTCAAATTTCTGGCTAATCAACAAATCGCTTTCACTCAACTTCGATGGAATAAAGCATATGGAAAACATGATCTGTTAAGTGGAATCCCTTTACGCTACGTTTATTACGATGATAATACGGTTGGAACTTCAACCTTATCAGGAGGGAATGACCCAACTATTACTTTTCTGCCCGGTATTTTCATTCAGGATGATTTTACGATTTCTGAAAAGTTCACTACCCTGGCAGGAATACGATTCGACCAACATAATGTGCATGGCAGCATCTGGACACCGCGCATGAGTTTCAAATTTTCACCCGATAAGAATAACACCCTTAGAGTAACAAGCGGAAGCGGTTATCGCGTGGTTAATTTATTTACCGAAGACCATGCGGCTCTCACCGGCTCAAGGCAAGTTGAAATATTAAGTGATCTGAAACCAGAAAAATCCTGGAACTTAAATCTTAACTACGCCCACAACATTTTTTTAAAGGATGGCTTTATCAACCTCGATGCCAGTATATTCTATACGTATTTCACCAATAAAATCGTAGGCGACTTCTTAACGGATCCTAATAAAATAATGTACAATAATCTAGACGGCCATGCCATTTCAAAAGGATTAACACTTAATGCGGATGCATCATTTTCCAGCGGTTTAAAAATAATTTCAGGAATAACACTGATGGATGTTTACCAAATTCAAAAACTTAACGATCAGGAGAGAAAAATACCCCAACTTCACGCACCCCATTTTTCAGGAACATTTACTATTAGTCAACCCATTGCCGCGATCAAAATGGAAATTGATTTGACTGGTAAAATCAACGGACCCATGCAGTTACCCGTTGTGTCCAATGACTACCGACCGGCCATGTCTCCCTGGTTTGGACTAATCAATATACAAGTCACTAAAACCATTAACAATCAATTGGAAATGTATGCGGGCGTAAAAAATCTTCTAAACTTC
>JAHEMS010000238.1 GCA_024643595.1 Bacteroidota bacterium | reverse complement strand
TTCAACCCTTCCCTACCATAGATACCATGCAGGGTGTGGAACGATACAAACCCGGGTAACCATCAATAGCAGGGAGGGCAGCCTTAACGACAACAGGGTGCGCGAAGTAGCTCATCGGCCAAGGTGGTGATTCGCTAGCATAGGTTCGGTCTATCGTCTGCCCTATCCCCGATAGCATTCCATACATCTGGCGAGTAAAAATACCCTTCAGCGAAAGCGTATCATGAAACATCCCGTTGGCCGCAATTGAACGTACTCCCCCACTTTAAGTTGGTGATTTACAAAAAAATAAAGTTTTAAAAAAAGTGCTCTATAAACACAACGTTAGCATAGGGGTGTTACGTTGTATCATCATAAATCAAATTTATATGACAACTGTCAAAACCATGCAGGCCTTCAACGAGTTGATAGGTTACTGCACCGGGTACGGAGGTAAGTACAATCCCGGTCGCCAAAACCTCCGCATTGAAAATCTTCAGGTACAAATGGAAGCGGTCCGCCAGGTACTTGAAAAAGTGAAAGAGACCAAGGTGCACTTCGACAATGAAGTGAATGCACGCAGGCAGGTATTCGATCAGCTGCCGGCACATGCGGCAAGGGTAATGCGAACGCTCGAGGCATCCGGGGCATCCGCAGAAAAGCTGGCTGATGCGCGAGGGATTATCCGCGAATTGATGGGACGAATGCCCGGCAAAACTATCCTTAAAAAGATGGATGAGGCCAGCGCCGAATCATCCGTGAAGCGCTCAAGATTCCAGTTGGCCTTTGTCAGCAAAGCCGACTGGTTTGAGAAACTCGTGGAGACGGTAGGCACAGAACCACGCTATCTATCCTTTGATGCAGATCTTTCTGTGGAAGGATTGAAGAACAAGGTGGCAGAGTTACACCGCCTTAACCATCGTGTCACAGATGCGCGTGTGCCCTGGAGCAACGCCCGCGTGCTACGTGATGAACTCATGTGGGGTAAAGATGACTCAATTGTGGAGATCGCACGAGCGATAAAAAGGTACCTGCGGGGCAGCTTTGGATATAACAGTCCACAGTATGAACAAGTGAAAGGTATTTTGATCACTAAATCCCATTGATCATGAGGGCATCACTAAATTAAAGACCTCTGCCGCAACGCAGAGGTCTTACTTTTTTAGTCAATGCTATTTCCGGCTATTGTACTACAAACGACCGCATCGACACGGATCCCATTTCAGTCTTTTCATTAAAAAAAGTAACCTCCTCCTTATTTTCCTGTTGGGCAATGGAATAAATCAAAGGCAGGTAGTGATCCGGTGTAGGCACCGACATTTTCGCAGCATTGCCTAACTGATCATAGCGGATAATCCCTTCATGATTTTTGTTCACCAGGTAGGACTTGATCTTTTCGTCAAACTCCGTGGCCCAGTCGTACGGCTTGCCGGAGAAATTCAATACCCTGAGGTTGTGAACAATGTTGCCACTGCCGATGATCATCACTCCTTTCCTGCGCAGCTCACGAAGCTCACACGCCAGCTCATAATGATAAGACATGGGCTTATAATAGTCCAGGCTAAGTTGATACACCGGAATATCTGCCTGTGGATACATCGGTAATAAAAAACTCCACGTGCCATGATCGAGACCCCATTCCATATCCGATTGAACACTTGTTTTGGTAACGATTTTTTTGGTGAGTTCTGCAAAGTCTGGTGAACCCGGTGCCGGGTACTGCGCATCAAACAACGCTTGGGGAAATCCACCAAAGTCGTGAATGGTCTGTGGGCGCTCCATAGCCGTTACGCGTGTATCGCGGGTAAGCCAGTGTGCTGAGATGGTGAGTATGGCCTTAGGGCGGGGAAGCTTTTTACCCAACGCTGCCCATGAGTGATTGTATTCATTTTGCTCGATGGCGTTCATGGGGCTGCCATGCCCGATAAACAAGGCAGGCATGATTTGTTCTGATGGCGTTAACTCATCCATCGTATTCATAAAAGAACTGAGTGTGCTCATGGTGCTGATTCCTATAAAAGATTGTGAAATAAAATCCCTTCGTTTCATGTTCCCGTAAAGTAACGGAATGCCTGGCATATTAATTCCGTAGTTTCCGTAAGGTAGTACGATCTTAACCTAGGTTAATTATATTCCACGCAACAACCCGGAATTTTCCACTATGTCATCCAAAATTTAGACACGGCTACTTAATGCAAATCACTTAACTTCGCACTATCACCTAATTCAATGAGCGCACCCGAAGCCGACCTATTTAATCCTGCCGACCAGGACACCATTTTTGTGGAGATTGTGCTGCCGGTGCCCATTGCGCGGCTCTTTACCTATCGTGTGCCTAAGGTGATGGAAGCTAACGTGAAAGTGGGCCAGCGCGTAATTGTTCCGTTTGGCCAAAAGAAAATTCTTACGGGAATTGTGGTTACCCTGCACCATGAGCCGCCCAAAGATTACGAAGCCAAATACATCCTTGAACTACTGGACGAACATGAAGTAATTTATACGCCGCAGTTTCAACTGTATCAATGGATTGCTGATTACTATCTCTGCACCATGGGAGAAGTGGTGAATGCTGCCTTACCTTCTGGTTTGAAACTCTCCAGCGAATCCATGGTACAACTGAAGCCCGGCTTCGACATGGATGATTCTGATTTTGACTTCTCTGAGAAAGAAAGAATACTATTAGCCCGGCTGAAATCAGATACGCTTAGTTACTCCGATGTATCAAAGCTGCTGGGGGCCAAAACCATTTACAGTATTCTAAAATCATTGTCATCGAAGGATGCGATCATTCTGTTTGAACAAGTGAAAGAAAAATTCAGGCCGAAGACAGAGAAGCATGTTCGCATTCACCCGGAATATGTCAACAAGAAAAGCCTGGAAGTGTTGTTCGAAAAATTTATATCCAAGCCAAAGCAGGAAGCGGTGCTGTTGAAATATCTACAGGAAGTGCCCGTATTCTCACATCCGGAACTCAACCAGCAAGGACTTCACAAATCTAAACTGATGGATGGAGAAATTTCAGCATCTTCCGTTGACACGTTGATTAAAAATAATGTGTTGGAAGAATTTGAAGTAATTGTCCCTCGCTTTGGTTTTCCTGATAACATTCATGACCATCCTGTGCTGCTCAGCGAGACCCAGGAGAAAGCGCGCAATGAAATACTGAAAGGGTTTGAAGAACATACGGCCACGCTCCTGCATGGCGTTACCGGTAGCGGCAAAACAGAAATCTACATTGACCTGATTCGTAAGGCGATGGAAGGCGGATCGCAGGTATTGTACCTATTGCCCGAAATCGCTCTTACGACTCAGATTGTCCAGCGGCTGAAAAAAATGTTCGGTTCAGACATGGGCGTGTATCATTCCAAATTTTCAGACAATGAACGGGTAGAAGTTTGGAATGGTGTGCTTACCGGAAAATTGCGATTTGTAGTAGGCGTGCGCTCGTCTATCTTTCTCCCTTTTGATAATCTCGGGTTGATTATCGTTGATGAAGAACATGATCCCTCTTATAAGCAACATGACCCGGCGCCACGCTATCACGCACGAGATGTAGCTATGGTGATTGCACAAATTCATCACGCAAAAGTTTTGTTGGGCAGTGCTACCCCTTCGGTGGAATCTTATTTCCAGGCTAAATCTGGTAAATATGGATTTGTCAATTTACAGGAACGTTTTGGTGAAGCGCAATTACCGGAAATCATCTTTGCAGATCTCTCGCAGGAGAAAAGACGCAAAACCAATAAAGGAGAATTCTCTACCCGCCTGCTTAATGAAATAAAAGAAGTCCTCAAAAAAAATGAGCAGGTGATTTTGTTTCAGAACCGCAGAGGTTATTCGCCTATGGTCCAGTGCGAAGACTGTAACTGGATACCCAAGTGCATCAACTGCTCGGTGAGCCTCACCTATCATCAATATCGCCACGCGATGATTTGTCATTACTGCGGATACCGCGAAGAACTTCCCAAGCAATGCCCTACCTGCAGCTCAAAGAGAATACTCACGCTGGGTTATGGCACTGAAAAACTGGAAGAAGAATTAAAACTTCATTTTCCGGAAACAACAATCCAACGGATGGACCTGGACACCACACGTTCAAGATCCGGATATGAAAACATCCTTGAAGGATTTGAAAGTGGTAAAACAAATATTCTGGTAGGAACACAGATGGTCACCAAGGGCCTCGACTTTGATCGCGTCAGTTTAGTAGGCGTGTTTGATACCGATCGCATGATGCACTTCCCTGATTTCCGTTCGTATGAAAGAGCCTTTCAATTGATCACACAGGTGAGCGGGCGCGCAGGGCGAAGGGCAACGAAAGGAAAAGTTGTACTGCAAACCGCTGATCCCAATCACCTGCTTTTTCGTTATGTGATTGAAAATAATGTTCAGGGATTTTTACAAGATCAATTGGTCGATCGCCAGGAGCATTTTTATCCGCCTTATACTCGCCTGGTGGAAATCATCTTCAAGCACGCAGACAAAAAAGTAGTGGTAGAAGTAGCTGATCGATATGCCCGTGAATTAAAAAATCAATTGAAGCACGTTCGCATCCTTGGTCCCGGCGAACCGATGATTTCAAAAATCAGGAATGAACACCTGATGAATATACTGGTGAAGATTAACCGCGACCAGGGGAAACTTCACGAAATAAAACACACATTGACTCATACCGCTACCCTTGTGCTACAACAGAAAGAATATCGAAGTGTACGAATTGTATTTGATGTGGATCCGGTTTAGGTTACTCGATGGTGATATAAGAAACTGCCCGCAGAGGCATTCCCTGATCCGTTAATCCTTCCACAACGATGCGATATCGAGTAGCCAGGTCAGCCGTATAAAAACGAACCGAAGCATTTCCTTTCTCATCTGTTTTCACATCGGGTTTCCAGAATATGGTTGTACGAAAATCCGGATCCGAATTACTCTCATTGATCACACTATAATCAGGCGACTGAAATTGACTTGACCTATTGTAGCCAGGAATTTTGAACAGTTTCTTCTTGAATTCAGTATCCAGTTCCCTTCCGGTTTTGGTAAAAATGGCAATCACACCTCCCACACCCCGGCTGCCATAAATAGCTACCGGCCTTTTTATAATCTCGATGCGATCAACCGAGAATTGATCTACGGAACTGACACTTTGTGCATCCGGCAAAGGAATGCCGTCTAACAGGATGAGCGGTTCACCATTCCCACCGCTTAAGCTATTCAACCCCCGAAACCGAACGGTTACATCAAAGCCCACCTGAATTACCTGTAAACCAGGCACCCGTCCCCTCAAACCCAGCAGAAGATTATTTCCAGCGAATCGAACCATATCTCCTGGCACGGTATGATCCGGCCTGCCATAATTCAGCACTAATTTTGGCTCCTGGATCGCTTGTTTTGAACTTTGAATGACCACCTCCTTCAACAGAATAGCATCCTTGAATTGACGTGTATTTTGGATTCGCTGAAGTGCATCTGAACTCCTCAATGCAAGAGGAATCAAGGGCAGATTAAGATGGAATGGCACGGATTCTCTTGGAAGAAGTTGAATGTCATCGACCTGCTTACCCTTATTATTGAATGACATGATCGCCATCATAATAGAATCCGGTGAGTCATATCCAGACTTCATAAATAAACCTTTGTCATTCGTGTTTACCGATATCAACCCATGATCCTCTTCTGCTATGCCAAGGGTAGCAGGAATTCCATTCCCCTTCGCATCCTTTGCTACTCCATGCACGGTAACTCCCGGCTCCATGAAATAAGGAATATGGTGAACATATTCGGCTTTGTCACTCAACGTTGAAAACGCGAATGATTTCGACTTCATAATAGCATCGTCATCCAACAGAACAGATTCAACTCCATCGCTAACAGAAATGGAAAGGTTAGCGTTTAAAGGTATTCCCAGCTCATCAGCAGCGTGCACCTTTAATTCCACTAACTG
>JAHEMS010000237.1 GCA_024643595.1 Bacteroidota bacterium | reverse complement strand
GGCGATCAATATCAAGCTGGCTGCTGATTAGTTGATGAAAAAATTTTCTTTTATAGGTGTTTCTGAAAAAACTCATCGCCATCTGCAACTCGTCATTAAACTGTTTGTTTAATGTTTTCAAGAATAGAAAAGAGAGGCTTTCATGATGTACTTCCTGCAGCAACGTTTCCTCTAGTGCATGAGACAATGGTCCGTGTCCAATATCATGTAGCAAAATGGCAATGAGCGCTGCCTGCTCTTCCTGATCATTGATTTCTATTCCCTTCTGCCGCAAATTCTTTATTACCCGATCCATGAGGTGCAAAGCGCCTAAAGCATGATGAAATCGAGTATGCTGAGCTCCCGGATAAACAAGGTTGCTCAACCCTAACTGTTTGATGTACCGGAGACGTTGAAAGTAGGGATGCTGAATCAAATCATAGATCAGTTCATTCTGTATGGAAATGAATCCATATACAGGGTCATTAATGATTTTCTTTTTGTTCAACTGATCTGAGAAGATTGATGTGAATGATGTAAATTAGACAGATTTTTTAAACGATTTTCATGCAAAGATATAGCATTTTGTGGGCGGATGATGAGATTGATTTGTTGAAGCCCCATATTTTATTCCTGCAGCAACGAGGATATGATATCACTCCGGTTAACAATGGATCGGATGCAGTTGAGTTAAGTGAATCCAAACATTTTGATGTCGTTTTCCTGGATGAACACATGCCGGGGATGTCGGGCCTTGAAGCACTTGCCTTGATTAAGAACAATAAGCCCAATCTTCCGGTGGTGATGATTACCAAGAATGAGGAAGAATACATCATGGAAGAGGCAATTGGCGCCAAGATTGACGATTATCTCATAAAGCCCATCAACCCTAGTCAGATACTGTTGTCGATTAAGAAAATACTGGACAACAAAAGATTAGTGATTGAAAAAACTAATCTTAATTATCAGCAGGATTTCCGAAAGATAAGTATGGCTTTTATGGATGATATGAATCACGATCAGTGGTCAGAGATCTATAAGAAGCTTGTGTTCTGGGAACTTCAGATGGATGATGCTGACAATCGGGATATGGGTGAGGTGTTGGAAATGCAAAAAGTAGAAGCCAATCTGAACTTCTGTAAGTTCATTAAAAAGAATTATGAAGGCTGGTTGAATAATCCAAATATTGAAAAACCTCTTTTGTCGCATCAACTAATGAAAAAGAAAGTATTTCCAGAATTACAGACTGGAGAGCCAACCTTTTTCATATTAATTGATAATCTAAGATATGACCAATGGAAGGTTATTGAGCCAGTGCTGTCAGAATATTTTAATGTAGAAAAGGAAGAGACCTATTACTCGATACTTCCTACCACTACAGCGTATGCGCGAAATGCAATATTTTCAGGTATGCTCCCATCTGAAATGGCTAAAGTGCTACCCGAACTATGGGTGGGTGAGGATGAGGATGAGTCAAAGAATAATTTTGAAGATGAGTTTCTGGCGAAACAGATTAAGAAGAACAATTTGTCGATAAGGTTCTCCTATAATAAAATTAAGAAGTTGGAGGAAGGTCGTGACCTCGCGGAATCTGTCAATAATCTTTTCCACAATGACCTCAATGTGATAGTATATAATTTCGTGGATATGTTGTCGCATGCGCGCACGGATATGGCAATGGTGCGTGAACTGGCTCCTGATGAAGCGGCATATCGATCAATAACAAAATCCTGGTTTATGCATTCGCCACTGCTTGAAATACTAAAGAAAATAGCAGATAAAAAGGCTAAAGTAATTATCACTACGGACCATGGAACGATTCGTGTAAAGCGCCCTTTTAAAATTGTGGGTGATCGGGCAGTGAATAGCAACTTGCGCTATAAGCAGGGAAAGAACTTAGGCTATGAAGGTGATAAAGTGATGGTGGCATTAAAACCTGAGCGGTTTTTCCTTCCCAAAACCAATGTTTCCACTTCATACGTTTTTGCGATCGAAGATCAATTCTTTGCCTATCCTAATAATTACAATTACTACGTGAATTTTTATAAAGACACTTTCCAGCATGGTGGCGTTAGTCTGGAGGAGATGATCATTCCTTTTATTTTTTTAACTTCGAAGAATGACTGATGAGCTGAAGTTGGTGAGTCTTGGGCCTCTTTTGATAGACGATTTACCAGGGGCTGCGATCGAATTAATTAAGAAAAGTAAAGGTCTAACAGTATGGTTATTAAAAGGTGAAATGGGAGCCGGTAAAACTACATTAGCTAAGTCGATTGTGAACCAGCTAGGGGTTAAAGGTGTAGTGACTAGTCCCACTTTTTCAATTATAAATCAATATGGAAGCGAGAAAGATAAAATTGTCTTCCATTTAGATTTGTATCGGTTGAAAAATGAATCTGAAGCGTTTGATATTGGTCTGGAAGAATATCTTAATTCGGGGGAAATATGTTTAATTGAATGGCCTGAAAGACTGGAGAAGTTGATGCCCAATCAGTACTTTGAAGTTCAGATTGAACCATACGATTCTTTGAAAAGGAAAATTTATTACCGCAGGCATGAGTGAAAAAAGAAAGAGCGGATTTGAAACATTGGCTAAATCAAGCCTATATCCGCAAGAGGAAATGTTGAAAGTAAAGAAAGGAAAACATTCTTTTTTTATTGGACTCCCCAGAGAAATTTCATTGCAGGAAAATCGCATTAGCCTAACGCCAGATGCAGTTGCGTTGCTTGTAAATAATGGACATGAAGTTTGGGTGGAGACAATGGCCGGCGAAGGATCTAAGTTTTCAGATAAACAGTACAGCGATTCAGGAGCCAAGATTGTTTATTCGGTTGATGAAGTTTATAAAGCTGAGATCATTCTTAAAATTGAACCTCCAACCCTTGAGGAAATAGAATATTTTAAACCGGGTCAAGCCTTAATATCAGCGCTTCAAATGGGTAACTTGAAGCAAGAAAGCATCAATGCGCTTCTCAAAAAGAAAGTAACTTCACTGGCTTATGAGTTCATTGAAGATAAAGTCGGAGGTATGCCCATTGTTCGCGCGATGAGTGAAATAGCGGGTAGCACCGTAATGCTTATTGCAGCTGAGTATTTGAGCACTGTCAACAAGGGGAAAGGGATTATTCTTGGTGGAATTACAGGGGTTCCGCCTACCAAAGTAGTAATCATTGGCGCTGGGACAGTAGCAGAATATGCTGCCCGTGCTGCCCTTAGTCTGGGAGCAGAAATACAGGTTTTTGACAATCATCTTTATAAATTAAGAAGAATAAAGCACACGTTGGGGCATCAGTTCTATACGTCCACTATTGACACGATAACACTTGGACAAAGTCTACAGGATGCTGATGTTGTTATAGGCGCTTTACGTGCTGAAAAAGGAAAAGCAAGGCACGTGGTATCAGAAGAAATGGTTAGTAAGATGAAATCTGATTCATTAATCATCGATCTGAGTATTGATCAGGGTGGTTGTATTGCAACTTCAGAAATTACCAGCCTGAATAGACCGGTATTCAGGAAATATGGTGTAATTCATTATTGTGTTCCCAATGTTGCTTCGCGGGTTGCAAATACTGCTACAACTGCATTGAGTAATATTTTCACACCAACCATTCTCAGGGCAGCCGAAGAGGGCGGGGTCGAAGAAATGATTTTCTCTCACAAATGGTTTATGAAGGGAGTATACACCTATAAGGGAAGCTTAACCAATGAATCGGTGGCGCGCAAGTTTGGAATGAAATTTAAAAACATTGAATTATTACTTGCCGTGCGTGTATAATACCTTGGTCTGGAAAAACTGGTGAGTTTATCCATGTAATTTTTGAGTTATTCTAGATTCTTCAATGCCTCCTCGTAGGACTTAATCTTTGCTTCAGCATCGTGTTTTTTCTTGCGTTCGATTTCAATTACTTTGGCGGGCGCACTGTTTACAAATTTCTCGTTAGCGAGTTTTTTATCTACGGAGATTAGGAATCCTCGTTGATATTCCAATTCCTTCATAATATTTTCACGCTCTTTGTTGGCATCTATTTTCCCATCAAGGGGTATAAAAAACTCCATCGACTTTATTACAAAACCAGTAGCATTTGAAACCGCATCATTGGTGAATGAAATTTCATTCAAATTCGAAAGCTTTTTGATGATTGGCCAGAATGATCTGATCAGATTTGGTTCTCCAGACTTAACAATCAGCTTTAACGATTCTTTCGGTGAAATTCCTTTATTGTTCCGAAAATTTCTTATTTCTCCAATAAGTTCAAATGCATAAGTGCCTTCAATAACACTATTTTCATTTCCTGATATAGGCTTAGGCCAAGGAGCGACGATCAGGCAATTATTTGAATCTCGGTCCTTTAACTCATGCCAAAGTTCTTCGGTGATAAATGGCATGAAAGGATGAAGCACCTTTAAAATACTTTCAAAGAATTCGATAGTTTTTGCTAGGGTATCCTGATGAATGGGTTTGCCAAATTCAGGTTTTACCATTTCAAGGTACCATGCACAGAAATCATCCCAAATTAATTTATAAGTAGTGAGTAGGGCATCTGATATTCTGAATTTATTATAGTGATCTTCAAGTTCAGTTAATGCCAGATTGAGTTTTGATTCAAACCAGAGCGTAGCAACTTTGTCAGTTACTGGCAGTTCACCTTTAAAAGTTTCCCAGCCTTTTACTAGCCGGAAAGCATTCCATATTTTGTTGGCAAAATTCCTTCCCTGCTCACATAGTTTTTCATCAAAGGGCAAGTCATTACCAGCCGGAGAACTAAACAACATACCGGTGCGTACCCCATCGGCACCGTATCTCGCAATCAGTTCAAGCGGGTCAGGAGAGTTGCCCAACGACTTCGACATTTTTCTGCCGAGTTTATCTCGAACTATACCTGTGAGGTAAACATTTTTAAAAGGCATTTCACCACGATACTCATATCCGGCAATGATCATACGAGCCACCCAGAAGAAAAGGATTTCTGGTGCAGTAACAAGATCATTAGTGGGATAATAATAGTTTAAATCCGAATTGCCCTTGATGTTCTTTGGATCCTTAAAAATAGAGGTATCAAATACGGCGATCGGCCAAAGCCAGCTTGAAAACCAGGTATCCATTACATCGGTTTCCTGCCGCAAGGAGGAGATTTTATTTCCTGGATATTCTTGATGATATGCTTTGATTGCCTCTGCTTCTGTTTTGGCGACTACATAATTTCCTTGTTCATCGTACCAGGCAGGAATGCGATGTCCCCACCATAATTGACGCGAAATACACCAGTCGCGCACATTTGCCATCCAGTGGTGGTAAGTATTTTTGAATTTAGAGGGAATCAGGTTGATGGTATCATTCATCACGTTTTCCAACGCGGGCTTGGTGATGGTATCCATTTTTAAAAACCACTGGAGAGAGAGACGGGGCTCAATAACTGCATCCGTTCGCTCCGAATGACCAACGTTACTCTTGTATTCTTCTACTTTTACCAGAAAACCTTTTTCTTCCAGTTCTTTCGCGATTTTCTTTCTTGCGATGAATCGATCTTCACCTACATAGATTTGTGCCTCGGCATTGAGTGTTCCATCTTCATGGAGGATGTCAATAACTTCAAGGTTATGTTTTTTGCCCAGTTCATAGTCGTTCATGTCATGAGCAGGAGTGACTTTTAAACATCCTGTTCCAAAATCCATGGTTACATAATCATCTTCTATAATGGGAATGATCCTGTTGATTAAAGGAATTTGTACACTTTTTCCCTTTAAATGATTGAAACGTTCATCATTGGGGTTAATACAAATGGCACTGTCGGCCATAATTGTTTCAGGGCGGACCGTAGCAATGGTAACGAATTGGTCAGAAGTTCCAACCAATGGATATTTGATATAGTAAAGTTTGGACTGAACATCCTTGTAGTTAACCTCATCATCAGAGAGTGCAGTTTTTCCCGCGGGATCCCAATT
>JAHEMS010000236.1 GCA_024643595.1 Bacteroidota bacterium | reverse complement strand
AAGTGGTTGCCATAGGGAATGTCCATTGGGCTGATGGCACTTTATTTAACCTGCTCGAAATACGAAAGCGTACGAAGGATGTGGGAGCTCTCCTTATCATTGACGGAACTCAATCCGTAGGCGCACTACCTTTTGATATCAATGAAATTCGACCCGACGCATTGATCTGTGCCGGATACAAGTGGCTAATGGGTCCTTATTCTCTGGGACTCGCCTACTATGGTGAGTATTTTGATAAGGGGAAACCAGTGGAAGAAAATTGGATTAACCGGCTTCATAGTGAAAACTTTGCAGGCCTGGTAAATTATGAATCTCACTATCAGCCAGGATCATTGCGATATGAGGTAGGCGAACATAGCAACTTTATTCTGGTGCCAATGTTGCTCGAGGCATTGAAGCAAATCAATCAATGGAAGCCGAGCGCCATTCAGAAGCATTGCGCAAGCATCACGCACAAGCCAATTGATTTATTACGGGAAGCAGGTTATTGGATAGAGCATGATAAACAAAGAGGTCACCATTTGTTCGGGCTACGATTGCCAAATCATACTCAACCGGAAAAAATAAAAAAATCATTGCAGAAAAATAAGATCTCAGTTTCCTTTCGGGGAGAAGCCATTCGTGTTTCTCCCCATCTCTATAATAACGAGGCAGAATTGATGAAGCTGGTGCGAGTACTTGTCTCTGGCAAAAGATGAAAATACCTTCGCCAGCGCCTAACTTTTTTCTCAGCGGTGTATTCATAGCCCTTTTAGGCGCGATTTGTTTTTCCACCAAAGCAATTTTTGTGAAACTCGCTTATCGTGATACAGCCGTTGATGCCATTACCTTATTGGCATTACGAATGATATTCTCGTTGCCATTTTTTGTAGTGTCGGCTTATGCTTCTTCATCGAAGCAGACTAATGTTAAATTTACACCTCGTCAATGGATAAGTGTTGCCGTAATTGGCTGTCTGGGTTATTACATCAGCAGTTTACTGGACTTTTTAGGATTGCAATATGTTACCGCCAGCATTGAGCGATTAATATTATTTATATACCCGACTTTAGTCTTGCTCATGTCATCATTAATCTTCAAGGAAAAAATACGGGCTATGCAATGGGTGGCCCTGGTCATAACCTATATTGGTTTGTTTGTTGCATTTTTTAACGAGGCGGACATTCAATCAGGCCAAAGCACTCATTTTCTTTTAGGCTCTCTGCTAATTTTTATATGTGCATTTACCTATGCGGCGTATATTGTTGGAAGCGGCCGACTGATTCCAATGGTTGGAGCAGCGAAATTTAATAGTTATGCCATGAGCTTTGCATCGATAGGGGTGCTGCTTCATTTTTTTTTCAAATCAGAGCTTTCCCTGTGGAATTATCCATCGCTGGTATATGTGTACAGTTTTTTAATGGCGATACTTTCAACCGTTATTCCATCCTATTTGGTGGTGGAAGGGATAAAGCGAATTGGTTCTGACAATGCGGCCATTGTAGGAAGTATTGGTCCGATATCTACACTTATCCTTGCCCATTTTTTGTTGGAAGAGAAGATTTCGTTTTTCCAGGTAGTGGGCACTATCTTGATTTTATTTGGCGTGTTGCTGGTTAGTGGACAAAAACGAAAGGAGTTGATTTAATTTTCAGAAATTTACTGGTTATGAAACATCTATCATTTATAGCATTCTTACTAATAATCGGTCTGAAAACGACCATGGCTCAATTACCTGAACATATTTTTGTTTTCTTAAATAAGAAAACAGATAAACTTGAACTTCCTGAAGAAGAAATAAAGAAAATAATGGAGGGTCATTTAGCCAACATTAAACGACTGGCAAGTGAAGGCAAGCTAATTGCTGCCGGTCCGTTTGATGGCGGTGGTGGCATATTTATTTTTAAGTCGAATTCCATTGACCAGGTGAAAGAATGGTTAAAGACTGATCCAGGAATACAAGCAAACCGCTGGAACATTGAGGTGCTTCCGTATTACTCCCGATTGGGTTCTGTATGCGCTGTGAATGAACCCTACAAAATGGTGACCTATCAATTTATTCGATATACACCGTATATATCAAAAGATAACATTACTCAGTTGCCTGAAATTTTCAGAAAGCACCATGAGTATCTAAAAGCTCAGAGAAATTCATTCAATATTGTAACCGAGGCCGTTTTTGGTGAAGTCGATGGAGGTATCCTTGTGGTAAATGGAGAAGTCCCCATCCAGGTAATTGAAAGTGATCCGGGCATTACCATTGGATTGCTGGAAGCGGAAATTAAAAATCTATGGATAGCGCAAGGCGCTTTCTGCGAGCAATAAATTCACTCCGCAACCACGACCGCTAGCTTATTCCCTTTTGAATTCACCGCCAGGCGAGTGACTCCTTTCAAAAGCTCGCTTCCGGATTTAATAGTAACCTCCAACCATTTGTTTTCTTTATCAGGATTGATAAAATAAATTTTTGTTCCATCGCTGGATAATATTTTTCCATTGCCAGCCCAGGCGATGTCTTCTCTACCAGGAAGTGTTTTGGACAACGATGTTATTTTAAGTGATTCCGTTTGAAGCTTTTTTATTTCCCATGCATCACCAGCATTTTTCTGAATGAAACTAATCCCACGCTCTCCCGGAATTTTATGTAATGATCTTCCAATATTTTGCGCAAGCACAGTATCTTTTTGCGTTGGCAAACGATAAAAGTGGAGTGTATTGGGGTCTCCTAAAATAAATAGAGCGAGATGACTGTTATCTGCCCAGGCATGATACCCAACGATCATGTTATTGATAATTACTGAGGGTTGGCCACCGTCAACGGGATACTTCCCAAGATCCTGGGCGCCATTGTCGCGTTGAATGATGCAGGATAAACTTTTTTTGTTAGGGGTAAGCGTTGGTGAATATTCGCGTTCAGGTGTTTTAGTGATTGAAACCGTTTCTCCTGTCTTATAATTATAGGATTTAATATCGGCACGACCTTCTTCATCAAATGATGAATAATAAAGAATGGATTGGTCGGGATGAAATGAAGGTTGGTTATCGTAGCCTTTATGATTTGTTATGTTTTTGGGATTTGAGATAATGATTTTACCCTTTTTTGTAGTTAGATCAAAAAGTAAAATGTCAGAGTCAGATTGTGCCATTAGCATCGTTCCGGAAAAAACACCAATGAACATCCACAGGTACTTCATAAGAAATGATTTTAGGTCTAATTAAATAAAATTATATATAATTAAAAATCAAATTCATGGAATGGCTCCCAATGATTGCCATCGTGTTTAAGCAACGTTATTTTATGGATTAAAAAAGCACCAGAATACTTCTTATGCTCAAACTCTTGCCAGGCAAGAGTAAATTGGTTTTTCTTTAAATCCCTAAAGGCGAGTGTCAGGTGTGGATGAAAGGGCAAATCGCGATACAGCGCATTGAAGAGATTTAGTTTGATTTTACAAAACTGACGAAGTTCACGATGTAGCGCTGTGAGTGAGTCTGAGGGGGATACATCGATATAAATAACTCTGGGGGCGAAGCATGAAAAGTTATTGAATGAAAGAGTAAATGGTTTTTTCCCGGTAGAGAATTCCCGAAGTGCATTTGTTAATTTTTCTTCTTTCGCTTCTTTCCATTCAAAAGGCATGTGGAGTGTAACGTGTGGAGGAGAGTTGAGTGATGCTTTGCTGTGGTAATGATCGCGAAAATATTCTTTAAGGACTTGTGCTTCCTCCAGTATTGGTGATGGTGGAATGAGCGCGACAAGATAGCGTTGTGTTCCTGGTGCCGGCACGTGTAATGGAGTCTTATTTTTTAACTAAAACAGGTTATTGACTGCGCAAATTTATTTCTAAATTTAATGAGAATGCAATGGGAGAACACAGCGTATCGTTAATTCACATCAGGTCAATTGATACTACCAATAGGCCTGCGGTTTTTCCCTTCTACTTTTAAAATATCATCACCTAAGTCTTCCCTTGCTTTGTCGGCTAATTCTTGTAATGATTTTACTATATCCGGAAATTGATTTTGTAAATCATAACGTTCTCCCTGATCACGCCTAAGATCGTAAAGGCCCTGCTTTACAGGAGCATTTTCATTCACTTTTCCTGGATAGCCATCCATGCCCACTTCGAAATTTTCGTACGTCCGCCCCGGATGAGGCAACACCAGTTTCCAGTCGTCTCTACGAACCGCTTCCAGACTGTTGTACCGATAATAGTAATAGAATTCCTTTCTGGGTTGGGCATTCATATCTCCATGAAGAATGGGCGCAAGACTTACTCCATCTATTTTTTTCGGTGGAAGCTTTAAGTCAAGCAAATCAGCCAATGTGGGCAAAATATCAATGGCAGAGGAGAGGCTATTAGATATCCCTGGCTTTATCTGTCCAGGCCAGTATATGATGCAGGGAACGCGGTGACCTCCTTCATAAGAAGTTCCTTTTCCCTCACGTAAACCCCCAGTGGAGCCGGCATGATTCCCAAAGTTTATCCAAGGCCCGTTGTCACTTGTGAAGATGATCATGGTATTTTTGTCGATACCATTATTCTTCAAGGCTTTGATTATTTCATTTACTGACCAGTCAATTTCCATCATGACATCACCATACAAACCTTGTTTGCTTTTTCCCTTGAACGCATCAGAAGCGTTAATGGGAACATGCGTCATCGAATGCGGCATATAAAGAAAGAAGGGATTATCCTTTTTCCTATTGATGAAATCAACAGCACGTTCTGTATAAATTCGAGTGAGGTGTCCTTGATCTTCAAGGGTATTGATCGGAATCTTTTTCTCATTTCCTTCGAAGACGAATAGCGGAGGATAGTTTTTCTTACGCCAATCGGTAGCCGGTTCGCCATTGTAGTCCTTGGGCCACATATCGTTGGAGTATGGTATGCCAAAATTCTCATCAAAGCCATGCTGAAGGGGAAGGAAGTCCTCGTGATCGCCCAAATGCCACTTGCCAATAATGGCCGTTGAATACTCCTTTTGTTTAAATAACTCCGATAAAATAGTTTCGTCAGCGTTGATGCCTACTTTACTATTAGGCCCATAGGCACCTGAGATGCCAATCCGGTTTGGATAACACCCTGTTAGTAATCCGGCACGCGATGCTGAGCATACAGCCTGGGCCGTCAGAAAATTAGTAAACCGGATTCCTTCATTTGCCATTTTGTCAATAGCAGGTGTTTGATATTCCAGAGCGCCTGTTACACCTAAATCACCATTGCCCATGTCATCCATAAATATGAGTATAACATTAGGGTTCATATTTTGCTGAGCGAAGGCAGAAGAAGAACAACTGATGATGGTTAATAAAAATAATATCAATCTATTCATGGTATCCTATTAATTGGACTTCAATATAACTTTCTTCTAAATGGAGCACTACGTTATAGAGGAAAAAATAAACTACTTGAGGAAATGAAATGTTGGGGCTGATTCATTAATTATGGGAACAACTATTCAATAATCCTTTTAAATTTGATATTCATTTTTCTTATACCAAAGCAGTTAGTATTTAAAAATCACTTATGAAGGATTTCTTTTTAAAATGGTATCAATATAATGCCTGGGCCAATCGTAGGATTATCAGTAGCCTGGAGCAGCAAGGGGTAACTGACGAAAAAATAATATCGGTATTTGGCCACCTGATGGCCGCCAACTTTATTTGGCTCAACAGAATTAAGGACTTGCCCAAAAGCAAGTATGAACTGTGGGGGAAGTACGACCTGGTGGAGCTGAAAAAAATGGTGGAGGAAGCGGACGAATTGTGGATGAGCTTTATCCATGAAAATGAAAGTTTTGATCGGGTGATGAAGTATCACAATTATGTGGGCAAATATTTTGAAAACAACGTACAACAAATCATGATCCATCTTGTTAATCATGGCACGTATCACCGGGGTCAGGTGGCCATGCTATTACGACAAAAGGGTTTTGAGCCGGTGAATACGGATTTTATTACC
>JAHEMS010000235.1 GCA_024643595.1 Bacteroidota bacterium | reverse complement strand
TCCAGGGGATAACGGTATGCTGAATATGAAGTGTGTTTTGTGTGATGAATCGATTGCCCCAGTCATCGAGGGTTTGTCCAAACTGACCGGAACCTGTAGTGCGTTCAAATTGATTGCGGTCCATCCGAAATCTAAAATCAGCTCCACCCATGGATAAAGGCGATGCGTTCGGATCATGGGAGGAAGTTACCTCACCGGCTTGCCCATTGTTGGCTGCATAAATCCAATTGTCTACACCGAAACTAAGACTGGTTATTTGTGCCTCTGAATTCTGGGCAAAAAATCCTGAGAATAGTACTTCGCGCAAGTCTGCTCGCCCATCTCCATCAGTATCTTTTAAGTAAAGTATGTTTGGGGCAGTCGTAACTATAAGTCCTCCCTTCCAAGGCAAAATGCTGGTCGCCTCCATAAGGCTGTCTGCAAATACAGTAGATTGATCGATACGTCCATCGCCATCTGTGTCCGTCATCTGAATGATTCTTCCCTTTTGCTTTCCGTCTTCGGGACGATAAGGATAATCAGGCATTTCCACTACGAATATATTTCCCTGTTCATCAAACACCATGCATACCGGGTCACGAACAAAGGGTTCGGTAGCGAAAGATTCAATCTTGAAGCCTTTCTGCAAATCAAAACTTTCGAGGGCCTTCTCCGGCGAGAGCGGATCCGCATAACGTGACGTACACGAAACAATCAATAACCCTAATAATGGAAGCAGTAGTTTGACAGTGAATATGGATTTCATGAAATGTGTGTTAAAACCATTCTTGGAGAATATGCTGAATTGTGATGCATGGTATCTTCCTATACGGTGAATGTAATTGGAATGCAGGTGACAGGATACCTTGACATTATTAAATGAACCTATATTTGTTATTGAGGTGATCAAGTATTTACAAGCCAGGATATAAGAATGAAAATAGGAAATATTTTATCGATGCTCACTATCCATATTATGTTAGTGGCAACAAGTTGCTCATCTCCTTCAGGTGGCGGTAATCCTGAAAAATCAGCCTTACTTTCATTTATAGATGCGAATGGTAAGAAAACACCGGTAATAACAAAAGAAGAATGGTTTCAAAAACGGATTCAAATATTGGAAGATATGCAAAAGGGCATGGGGAATCTTCCAGCCACCTTAGCGCTTCCCGATTTTGATTTACATTTTACGGATAGCCTTCGTGGTAATAATTATAAGCGATACTCCATTAACTTTCTCGTTGCGGAAATGGAACGGGTTACTGCTTATTTATATATTCCAAACAGAAAAGATACCATGAAACGCATTCCGGCCATGCTTGCTTTGCACGAGACTGACTCACTAGGAAAAGGGAGTGTAGATGGCCAGGGTGCAAATGTCAATCTTGCGTATGCCAAAGAGTTAGCGCAACGTGGATACATCGTCATTGCTCCGGACTATCCTGGTTTCGGGGGTACCCAAACTTATGATTTTGAAAATGACCGTTATGCATCTGGAACCATGAAAGGTATATTTAATCATATGCGATGTGTTGATTTGCTGCAATCAATGCCTATGGTAGATCCGGATCATATTGGGGTTATTGGTCATTCATTGGGAGGTCATAATTCCATATTTGTCGGAGCATTTGATACTCGATTGAAAGTGGTGGTGTCCAGTTGTGGATGGACCGGCTTCGGATATTATAATATCGGAGATGAATTAGCAAGAAAATATGGTGGTCGGCTAGGCCCATGGGCGCAAGAAAGGTATATGCCACTCCTTCGCGAAAAATATGATCTTGATTCAGACAAGATTCCTTTTGATTTTAATGGGATGATTTCGGCTATCGCGCCCCGTGTCTTTTTCTCAAACTCACCGGAGAATGACTCCAATTTTGATGTAAAGGGAGTGCAATATATAGTTGAAGAAATATTGCCTGTCTATCATCTACTAGGTGTTCCAGATAATCTACATGTCTATTATCCTGAATGTAAACATGATTTTCCTGTTGAAATTAGAACAAAGGCTTATACACTTATTGATGATGTTCTTCGGCCAGCATTGGCTGACCTTCAAACCAGAGAAATTCAATGACCTTTTCCATAACCTCATACAAGATGAAACATATTCATGATGAGTTTAACCAAGCACAGAAGTCAGGCACGCTATCCCGCAGAAAATTTATTGCGGCCTCCGGTTTACTTCTGGCAGGAACTGTTTTAAAGGTGGACGGTGCCGATCAATATTATAATGAACCCGAACCGATCATTGACATACATCAACATATGGATTACCATGGGCGCAATAGCGATGATCTGCTAATTCATCAAAGGGCTATGGGCATTACCACTACCATTCTTTTGCCTGCAGGACGTCCGGTGATTTCTGCTTCAACAAATTATGGTGAGTCTAATGGTATGGAAGCGAAAATAACGGGTAACCATGTTGCCAGAAAATTTGTAAAGAAGCACCCGAAAGAGTTTTTCTTTGCCGCCAACGAGGTACCAGATTTGCCCGTTGCAGTGAAAGAGATTGAAAAATATCTTAAGCGTGGTGCTGTTGCCATAGGGGAATTAAAATTTGCGGTACCGTGCGACTCTCCCGAAATGCAAAAGATCTATCAACTGGCTCAAGAGTATAATGTTCCCGTGCTCATGCATTGGCAGCATGGGAGGTTTAATTTTGGGCTGGAGCGATTTCACTCGATGCTGGAGAAATTTCCTAAAGTGAACTTTATCGGCCATGCCCAAACCTGGTGGGCAAATATCGACAGGTATAACAACCAGACTGATTTATATCCGAAAGGAAAAGTGACCCCGGGAGGTTGGACTGATCGTTTGTTGAGTGACTATCATAACATGTATGGAGACCTTTCGGCTGGTTCCGGACTTAATGCGCTAACCCGTGATGACGAACATGCTCGTGCATTTTTCACACGTCATCAGGATAAATTGATGTATGGCAGTGATTGTGCAGATGCTAATGGGTTGGATACCGCACTTTGCCAGGGCGGGCAGACTATTTCAGCGATACGAAAATTGAGTCCGACTAAACAAATCGAACGCAAACTACTTTACGAAAACGCTCAAAAATTATTCAGCTTAAAATAATTAGTGAAAGACTCAAAAAAAATCAGCCAGGTCATCACCCTAATGTTCATAAATATTATTTAACAGGAACTAGTTTTATGCTTCTTAAATCTAGTAGCGCTCCTTTCGGGGAACGGGGGCTTGTTTTGAAAAGCAACTTGTTATTTCCTGTTAATAAACTTATACGTCCTATCTTTTCATGACGATAGGTAAACCAGGAACCAGTCTTTCCAACTTTTCCATTGATGCGTTGATTTCCGGATTCAAAAACATATGGCTTGCCTGCCTCCTGATCGGAAACTGACCAGTCCAGGTACACATCATACTTGCCATTATTTTTTACTTCAACTTCCCATTCTACTCTATCCAACTCAGTAAACCAACCGAATGCTTTCCACTCGGTCATGTATTTGATTTCGGGCCCGATTGCCCGAGCAACTTCAGCACGTAATTCAATAGGCTTGCCCGCTTCAGCGTGAATAACTTCCGGATGATTGTTTGCAACGCGGGTTGTGTTAAAGGCTGCGGGTAATATATCATGCACTGCATTTACGATGATGTCCTCAACCTCTTCAGCAAAGGGCGATGGTTTATCATAGTAGTACATGCTTAGGTCTGCTTCATATCCACCTTCTTTGATAACGCGCTTTGATGCGATGTAGCAAGGCACATCGTTGGCATAGGCGTTCATCCATACCCGATCAGCACCAATTTCATCTTTCAGTCGTACAGCATAATCCACGACCACCTCACCCGCCAGGTTGATCATCACCAGTTCATTACCAAATGCCCATGTTTGAACAGGATAATTCAACGCTGCGGGGATTGGATTACCTCTGGCAATGCGATCAAGCGCGAGACGTGCATAATAACCTATGACTGTCTTATCTTCCGACTGTTTGATTAGTTCGGGTATGGTGGGCACGTGAGCGAAAGGTAGATTCACCCATTTTATTTGGCCTATCGGTGGAGTGGTTAGCGGTCTTAGTTGAGCAGTGGTCAAAAGTTTTTCAACATTATTGGAAATTTCTTGTCCGTGTTCCATCGCATTTTCTATCGTACCACGTGGTTGTGGATTTGCATCCGCACCGCAGCCAATGGCAATCATGGCAATTGCACCAGGATGATTGGCTTCAATTTGTTTTTGGGCTTCTCCCATCCAATCGCCATGTATTTTGTTTACTTCACCAGGAAGAGTGGTGCCATGACAAGCGTAGTTCACCAATACTGCACGTAATTTTCCGTCCATATCGCTGACCCGAAGAATTGGAAGAGCAACATCCACTGGCCCCCCTGGAGTTCTTCGGTTTTTTGCAAAAAGCGCCTGGCCTTGGCCCCATGCGACTAGAGCAGGTTTTCGGTTTTTCATGGCAGCAAGGCTTACCGATTCCAGTTTTTGTGTAAGCTGATCAATATACTGTGCAATGTGGACCAGTTGATTTAAAGCAAGCAACGAATCGCTATAAGTTTTCTCGCCCCTGTATTGAAGTATGTTAAGCAGGTTGCCTACCTCTGGTCCGCTGTGCGTATGTGAAGCGCAGATCACCAACTGTGCAGGATCAACATGGAGTTTTAAAGAGAGCAGCTCTCCTAATTTTTTTGTTACATGACCTGGAATTCCAACCAGATCTACCGTGATTAAAATAGAAGAACCCTGTTCATCACTTCCAAAGGCCAAGGCCTTGGCTTCAAGCCTTTGTAGCACTCCTTCTGATTCAGTTTTCTGCCGGACTGCGTAACCGGCCATACGAATAGGTCCTTCGGGTGTAATATCTATTCGGGCAACTCCGACCTCCATCGTTTCAGAAGTTATTGTTGCTTGCTGTGAAAATAACGTGCTACTGAAAAAGACAATCGCGGCAGTAAACAGGTATCTGATCATTGTAAAAGCTTTCATTTTCACTATAATTCAATGTTATATTTCTTCGTGCGAAAACAGGGATGGAAATTCGTTCAACTCATTTTCATGATACAAAGCAATTAAAAATAATTTGTGCGGCAAGTATGATTTATTCCAGGATAGAACATTTCTAAAGCATATCGGTGCTTATCTAAATCATTCTAAATCCCAATGCCGCATAAACACGGTAATCTTTGCATGTCCGGTATTTCAAAACATAAAAAAATTTAGAATGACATGAGATGATAGATTTGGAGTAACAGAAACCACCCCCGATGCTACAGATTACAAAAGTTAACAGGCTTCCAATACATGGAACTTTTGAAACAATTGATCATAAATTATTAATTGTCATTCCCCTTTTTTTGCTGTTTATATTTTCGATCCAAATTGCGAACTCACAAAATCAATATCAGATCCCAATTCCGAAGGTAATACCTCCTTCACCAGATGCAGCTGAACTCGGCAAATATGGAAGTACACCGGTGGGACTTCAAACCGGAATTCCGGATATAACAATTCCTTTATACATCATTAAATCTGGAAATCTTGAATTACCGATTACAATCAGCTATCACGCTTCCGGTATAAAAGTAAATGAAATTGCTTCGTGGGTAGGATTAGGATGGTCATTGAATGCAGGCGGTGTTGTTTCACGTAGCACGGTTGGCAAATCAGATGAGGATGGCTTCTGGAACCTTTTGGTTAAAAATTCGACCCAGCTAACCGAGAGTGATTATGCTTATATGAAATCAATTGCCGATGGTAACGATGGAGAAAGTGACTACTATTTTTACAATTTTAATAACCGTTCCGGGAAGTTTATCTATAAACAAAATGACCACATAACTCCAATTCAAATACCACAAACTCCTTTGAAAATCAGCACGGCTGGATCAAGTTTCGAAATCGTGGATGAAATTGGTACTAAATATGTCTTTGGTCAAACGGAAACAACACAAGTATCAGATGGATCGGGTGAAACCATTCATAGCGCTTATTATCTTACAGAAGTTATTTCTGCCA
>JAHEMS010000234.1 GCA_024643595.1 Bacteroidota bacterium | reverse complement strand
TTATGTGTTTCCAATAAACCCCGGCCAAACATCCACCATTACAGGAACGATGGGTGAATTGCGCAATACCCATTTTCACGCTGGCCTTGATATCGACACTCCCGGCGTTGGCTTCCCGGTTGTATCTGCGCAAGAAGGTTATATCTCGAGGGCCACCTGCACCACATCCGGTTATGGAAATGTTCTTTACATAACACATCCTGATGGCAATACTACCTTATACGCTCACCTGGATGAATTTAAAGGAGCAGTGGGTGAATTTGTAAGAAAGCAACGCTATGCAAGAAACGAATCTGAGATTGACTTGCAATTTAGTCCTGGTCAGTTTCCTGTATCTCAGGGAGAGTTAATCGCTTTATCAGGAAACACAGGAGGATCGGGTGGCCCTCATTTACATTTCGAGGTGAGAAATAATATGAATGAAGCCATTAATCCCCTGATCTATGATTTCAAGGAAGTAAAGGATAACCTGGCCCCCTTAGTTTTCAAAGTAGCTTTAAAAACAATGGATGCGCAATCCAGAATCAACGATCAGTTCGGTCGCTTTGAATTTTCAGTGGTGAGGAATGGAGATACGTATTCACTTCCCACACCTATTCTTGCCAGCGGCCATATCGGTGTTGAAATTCTGGCGCATGATAAGATGGAAAACTCACGCTTTCGCTATGGCATCAACTACATCAACATGATGGCTAATAATCAGCTCGTATTCAACCAAACCATCGAAAAAATTAATCTCAGTGAAAGCCGGAGAATACTGACCTTGATGGATTACAAAATCCTGGAATTAAAAGGAGCCCGTTATAATAAATTATATATCGATGACGGCAACGAGCTGGATTACTATTTAGGAGTTCCTAAAAAAAGTGGTGTCCTGCTGGCGGACAAAGAGACACCTGTTCAGATTGAGCTAAAAGATTATAATGAAAATGTAAGTAAGATAAACTTTACTTTGAAATCTTCCGGTATGGTGGAGACCACATCATTTCTTGGGATCATGAGCAAAACTCACGAAACTGAGATTTATGAGAACCTATTAAAGCTCTCGGTAAAATCCTGCCTCAAGGACGACGGACAAATCAAGATCTGGCAGCAAGGCAGGTCATCTGTTCTTGGTCCCGCCTACAAAGGGAAGAATCAATCCGTTTACCTGATAGACCTAAGAGAATATTTACCTGATTCGGTCAGCACATGCCAGGGAACTATTGTCTATGATTTCAAAGATCGAATTCCGTCTGAAACCGACTACACCTACTATAGTGATATGGTGGACATTTCATTCCCCGACCAGGCCCTGTATGACACTACCTTTCTTGCTGTAGCTTATGATTCCCTCCAGGGAAAAGAATTGTTCAGGATAGGCAGTCGCCTTGTCCCCCTTCATCAACCAATTAACATCACATTAAAGCCGCATTACAATTACACCATTACCCGCGATCTTGGTGTATACCGAAAGGTGGGCAACTCCTACAGCTACCTCCCTGCCGAATGGCATAACAACCGCGTTACTTTTTCATCGCGTGAGTTCGGAGAATTTGTAATACAAAAAGATACGATACCTCCTACCATCGCAAGTATAAGTGTGAACCCAACCAATGCACGACTGAAGATCAGGGATAACCTGTCTGGCATTTCTTATTTCGAAGCAACCATCAATGGCCAATGGCTTTTAATGGTCTATGATTATAAAACGGGCTACCTCAAATCGGAGAAACTGGATAAGACGCTACCACTAAAGGGTGAATTTGAATTGAAAGTAGTGGATAAGGCAGGCAACGAAAAAATTTATAAGCAACTAATTCTATAACCTATACTATATGGCACTATCAGTTGGCTCAAAAGCGCCTGCGTTCACCGTTAACGATCAGGATGGTAAGCCGGTAAGCTTATCCGGATTGAAAGGAAGAAAAGTGGTATTGTATTTCTACCCGAATGATATGACGCCTGGCTGCACGGCGGAAGCCTGTAACTTAAGAGACCACTACAAAGCACTGCAGAAGGCCGGCTATGAAGTGTTTGGCATCAGCGCTAATGATGAGAAATCTCACCAGAAATTTATAGATAAGGAAAAACTCCCATTTCGTTTATTGGCGGATACCGATAAAGCCGTTCATGAAAAGTATGGTACCTGGATTGAGAAATCGATGTATGGAAGAAAATATATGGGCACTGCTCGTATTACTTTTATCATTGACGAAAAAGGCGTGATCACCGAAATCATTGAAAAGGTAGATACAAAGAACCATGCTGATCAGATATTAGGAGGTACCTCTCCTGCACCTGTTCAGAAGGCGCAAAAAAAGAAATCCTTGAAGCCCACTAAAAAAGCTCCTGCTAAAGCACCTAAAAAAAAGAAATAGTCTAGCGTACTGGCTTTAATATAATTGCGTGGGGCTGCCATACAGGTAGTTATTAGAATTCAGTTCAATGCCACATTACCTGAAATGCTAAGGCAGCCTGATTTTATTGACCGCTGCATATGTAATCCTTTCAAACTGCCTTATATTCGCGCAAAGTTTCAATTTCCTATGGCACAACCAAATATCGTCCATCTAAAGAAAGTAGCTTCACAAGTACGCAGAGATATTGTACGCATGGTGCACGCCTGCCAGAGCGGCCACCCCGGTGGTTCATTAGGGTGCACTGATTTTTTTGTAGCCCTTTATTTTAACGTGCTCAAGCACGATCCAGCGTTCAATATGGACGGCAGAGGTGAAGATTTATTCTTCCTTTCCAATGGTCACGTTTCGCCGGTTTGGTATTCCACCCTCGCACGCTCAGGATATTTCGATGTGAAGGAACTGGCCACATTCCGTATGCTGAATACACGGTTGCAAGGACATCCGGCTACACATGAACATCTACCCGGCGTGCGCATCGCATCAGGTTCCCTGGGGCAAGGCTTATCCGTAGCTATCGGCGCTGCGCAAACCAAGAAGTTAAACCACGACAGTAACCTTGTTTATGTGCTGATGGGTGATGGTGAGCAGCAGGAAGGTCAGGTGTGGGAAGCTGCTATGTATGCGGCCCACAATAAAGTAGATAACCTCATTGCTTCAATTGATTATAATGGACAACAGATTGATGGTCCGGTGGATCAGATTCTTTCCCTGCTGAACTTAAAAGCGAAGTGGGAAGCTTTCGGCTGGGAAGTACAGGAATTCAATGGCAACGATATGGACGCCCTAATTGCCGGACTGGAACGTGCCAAAACCTTATCTGGAAAAGGAAAGCCAATTATGAACTTAATGCGAACGGAAATGGGCAATGGTGTTGACTTCATGATGAACTCGCACAAGTGGCATGGTGTGGCGCCGAATGATGAACAATTAAAGGAAGCTTTGGCACAATTGGAGGAGACGCTCGGAGATTATTAAAATTGACCATCGCTATTTTAACAACGTGTAATTAGGGGTATCTGGACAGATACCTTTAAAGGAAGTTTTTCTCACCCTACTTTTCAAAAGAGAATAAAATTTGGGTATTGAGGCCGTGAATTCGCAGCAAAACAGGCCCATTTAATCAAATGCATCAAATGTGTTAAAGCACACACCAATTAGAATAGCGTAGGGACCATACATGTTCCAAATTTGACAACCGGATAATTTCTACCGGATTTTGTCTATGAAACCCATTTCCATTCAGGAAAAAAGAATACTAAAGCTGATTAGCGAGGGTTATGACGCGCACCAGATCGCGCAAGCCATAAGAATTAGTGTTCGCAGTGTGGAGACTTACCGCAAAAATTTACTTTCAAAATTAAATGCAAAGAATTCTGCCGAATTAATTTTAAAAGCGGTGCAGGCAAATATTATTAAGGTTTCACTTTTTAATTAGCAGCATGAGAGGACGAATGCAGTGAGCGTATAATAACCCTTCCATAAATAGGTTAACTTTAGGATACTTCATTGCGCGAATGACAGGAGTTTGAGTGCAGAACAAAAGAAAGGTAGCGGACGACCGAAAAGTTAGAACTGGTTTATCACCTGTATACTAATTTAATCAAAGTCATGATCAAGAAGACAAAGGCCACCAAAATATTTCTTCTTTCTTTGGCTGTTTTGGTATCAAGCCAGACCGGCCTGCTTGCTCAAACCAGCATTGTGTTACCCAAGAAGTACGCAATGAAAGACGGGCTGCCGGGTCAAGTGATTCAGTGTGTAACTCAGGACAAAAACGGGTTCCTTTGGATTGGTCTGGCTAGCGGACTTTGTAAGTTTGACGGATATAAGTTCACGACCCTCACCAAAAAGCCTGATTCACAAAACAACTTGGGCAACAACCAAATCTTTGACATTTGGGAAGACGGATTGGGGAGGCTGTGGATTGGCCATTTGAAAGGATTTGATGTATTCGATCCGGCAACCGAAAATTTTATTTTTCATTGGACAGATCCAACTATTGTCGTCAATCGCTTCAGGCCCGCCAATGAACAAGAACTTTGGATTTGCACAAACACAGGGATATTCATAGCAAATACAAAGACATTTCTAACAAGAAAATTTACACAAGACTCTTTGTGGACCAAAGACATTATTCGAACGAAAGATGGATCGATCATTATCGCACAAGCTGACCAGGGAATCGGCTATTATAAGGCCGAAAAAATATTTTCAAAAGAAACAGCCAACAATTCAGTAACGACTACTAGTCTTGGTCGCAACCATTTCACCCATTGCCTGGTCGAAGATCTTCGCGGCCGGGTTTGGGTGGGAACAAACAAAGGATTGTTTCAGTTTAATCCGGGCGACTCCACATTTACACGGCGTGATGCATCAACGTTCAGAATCAATAATATGTTCCTAAAGCGAGACGGTAAAATCCTTTTGGCCACCGTCAACGGAATTATTGATTTTAATCCTGAAACTCATGAATCAAAAGTTATAACCAGTGGTATTTACGCATTTTCTGTTTTCCAGGACAGGCAGGAAATAATCTGGATTTCAACCTTTGTCGGGCTACATCGAGTTCAGCCTCCGGGTAAAAAGTTCAAAGAATATTTAAGTGGAGATCCTATCGGTTCTATCGTTGAAGATCGCGATCATACGATTTGGATTCAACGGTCTTCCACGGTAGATCATACCAACAAAATTTTTTTTCGGAGAAATGCCGCCAGCAGCGATAAATTTGAATACTGGAAACAGGAAAATAGCCAGGAAAATTTTTTGGAAAATCCAGGTCCTCAATCCTTGTTCCTTGACAATGATAAAAATGCCTGGTTAGTAGGAACGGGAATCATGAAAAAACTTAACACCAATGAACAACCTATTTATAAAATCCCGATACCTGACAATGTAGTTCCGCTGACGACATTTGAAGATTCTTATAAGAATGTATGGCTGGGAGGTTGGGCAGGATTAACTAAATATGTTCCTTCTATTCAATATTTAGAAACGGTTACGTCTTTCCCCAGGGCAAACGTTCACTCATTTAAGGAAGACGTACACCACAATCTCTGGATCGCAACTTCAAGAGGTCTCGTAAGGTATAGGTTGAGAACTGGCGAATGGGAAGTCTTTACAAACAATCCAGATGATAAGAGCAGCTTATCAAATGATCTAGTTTATTGTGTGGAGATTGACCGGTCTGGTACCATATGGATCGGAACTGATGGAGGGCTCAATGAAATTATTAAGGGTACGGAGAATAGTACGCCACAATTTACCAGACGGCAGGCCTCCAAATCGGGCCTGCCCAAGAGCGGTATATATTGTATTATTGATGGAGGAGACGAAACATTATGGATCACTTCCGGTGCCTCAATTTTGCATTTTTTTCCGAAACGTAATGTTGTCCGTACCTATGACTGGCGCCATGGACTTTCCGGAGAAGTCTTTAAAAGCATCTTTCTCCTGGGTGGCAGAGGGACTCGTGCAAGCGATGGTAAGATCTACTTAGCAACTACTGGAGGGTTAATTGTTTTTCATCCGGATAGTCTGGTTGAAAACAAATATGTGCCCCCCATTGCCATCACAGACTTTTTA
>JAHEMS010000233.1 GCA_024643595.1 Bacteroidota bacterium | reverse complement strand
AAATTATAGCAGCACATATTATTTGCCTGGCTGGAATGGCGGGTCATTCTTTTGCTCAAACCAGCTCGGTGTTAAGTTCCGGTACGTGGTTTAAATTTTCTGTAACACAGGAGGGTGTAGTTAAAATAGACTACAATCTGTTGCAACAGGCGGGGGTTAATCCAGATCAAATCAATCCAAAAAAAATCCAAATCTTTTCCGGCAGTTATGGTATGTTGCCGCAGGCAAATGGTACTCCCCGCAAAGTTGATTTAACTGAAATACCGGTATTTATTTCTGGTGAATCAGACGGACGATTTAATCCCACCGATTACATTCTGCTATTTGCTCAGGGGGCTGATCAACAGGGTTATGATCTACCCCAGCAAATTTTTTACTATGAAAATAATCTGTTCTCCGACAAGAATTATTATTTCTTAACCATTAGTGAAAATGACGGTAAGCGGATTGCCAGTAGTGAAAATATACCGGGTTCCTTTCCCGTGATTCACACCTATGATGACTTTGCATTCTATGAAACCGAGAAATACAACTTATTAAGATCAGGTAGGCAATGGTTTGGTGAGCAATTTGACGCCATTACTGATGCCACCATCCGTTTTGATATTTCCGGTATTGATGCCAATTCCGACATCAAACTGGTTTCTCATGTTATGGCCCAATCCATCACCAACACAGCTTTTCAGGTGTCCATTAACAATACGCCGGTGCTTAGCCAGCCTATAAATGCAATTCCAAATACTTCCTATGGAATTAAAGGCCGGATAAAAGCAGATACTATTATTTTCCCTGCCAATTCTGTTGGAGCGCCTTCGAAGCAATTTCAAGACGTCAAATATCAATTTATAAAAGGGAGTCCAGGCATATCAGTTGGTTATCTCGATTATTTTCTGCTTTCCTTCAAACGGATATTGGCATTATACGGTGACCAAACTTTATTCAGATCGGTTGAGAGTTTACAGAACAATATCTCTTCCTTTGAAATCGCTTCTTCCCCACCCGCTGCTGTTGTTTGGGATATCTCCAATCCAGAAGATGTGAAAACTCAACTATTCACTTTATCGGAATCAAAAATTACTTTTTCAACCTTAACTAATTCATTACGCACCTTTGTAGTATTTAATCCAGCTAATTTGAAAGCTCCGGTTTTTGAATCGAAAATCCCTAACCAAAATATACGTCAAATCTCTCCCCCACAGTTGCTGATCATTACCCATTCTGACTTGCTTGCTGAAGCCCAACGATTGGCAACTCATCGTCAATCTCATTCAGGAATATCAACCAGTATCACTACCACTGAACAGATTTATAATGAATACGCTGGTGGGAAGCAAGATATAACTGCTTTGCGCGATTACATTCGTGACTTATATGATCAACCATCTTCGGCTTTAAAAAATGTCCTATTGTTTGGCCGGGGTTCATACGATTATAAAAACAGAGTTCTTGGAAACACAAATTTGGTACCTATTTATGAATCAAGAAACTCACTCAGCCCCTTAGAGACTTACTCCTCCGATGATTATTTTGGTTTTCTTGAAGATACTGAAGGTGATTGGATTGAAAGTCCTGCACAAAATCATACCCTTGATATTGGCATTGGCCGCTTACCTGTAAAAAATCCAGAAGAGGCTCATAATGTAGTGGATAAGCTGATTGAATATGATTCAAAAATTACAGAAGCAGGTTCTTGGCAAAGTGAATTTCTATTTGTTGCTGATGATGGCGATTTTAATATACATCAAAACCAAGCTGATCAATTGGCCAACTCTATCGAATTGTATGACCTTTCTTTTAACGTTAAAAAACTTTATCTCGATTCGTTCGATCAAGTTAGCAGGCCAAGCGGCCAAATAAGCCCCGCTGCAAGTAAAGCACTGGATCTGGAGGTCAGGAAGGGGGCTCTTATTGTGAATTTTACCGGTCATGGATCTGAGCAGGTTTGGATGGATGAACGTATTTTGGATGAAACCATAGTTGGAAAATGGAAACAGGCGCCGAAATACCCACTATTTATGACGGCTACCTGTGAATTTGGTAAGCATGATGATCCTTTTCAGATTTCGAATGGAGAAAAGACCTTATTGCAAAAGAAAGGTGGCTCAATTGGCTTGGTAACTACCTCAAGACCAGTAAACGCGAGTACAAATTTCACGTTGAACAAGGCCTTTTATGAGTCTCTTTTCACTAAAGAAAATAACCACTTTAGAGATTTGGGAAATATTTTTTTAGATACAAAAAACAAGAGCGTAAGCGGTGTTTCCAATCGCAACTTCTCCCTCCTGGCCGACCCTTCTATGAATTTGGCTTTGCCTGAAAACGAAATTATAATTGATGAAATTAAAACAGCATCAGGATCAAACGAATTAAAAGCATTATCAACGGTAATGATTAAAGGGCATATCGAAAAGAACAACTTGCCCAATCTATCATTTACCGGAGAAGTAAATGTAACTTTTTTTGATGGGCCTGTTAATCAAGTTACCAAAGGCGATGAGAATCCTCCCTTCAATTTTAATGAAAGAAGTAATATACTTTTTCGTGGAAAGGCAGCTGTTTTGAATGGTGATTTTCAATTGGACTTTATTATGCCTAAAAATATTCCTGAAAGTTTAGTGATCGGGAAGGTTAGTGCGTTCGCGTCTACCAAAAATCTCGAATACGCGGGGGGCGCCATACTGAATGGCCTTATCGGAGATTTAGAAGATAATATTCCCACTGACAATTCTCCTCCATCCATAAGATTATTTCTTGGTGATACAACATTTGTTAATGGTGGCAAAGTAGGGCCAAATACAAAAATTGTTTCCTTGCTTTCTGACAATAGTGGAATTAATATTTCTTCGTTACCGGTGGGCAATGAAATTATCGCAATAATTGATGAAGGTGACCCGGCGAATTTAAATGCTTACTACGAAGCTAATACGGGAACTTATAAAAACGGGGCGTTGACGTATCCACTGGATGGACTTGAAAAAGGTAGTCATAGGTTAAGTCTTTCTGCGTCGGACACATACAATAACCGATCAACGGCAACAGTAGATTTTGTAGTAACCGATGGTACCGATATACAGATTGAAGAGTTTATTAATTACCCAAACCCCTTTTACGAAACGACAACCCTGCAGTTTACCCACAGTAGGCCGGGGGAGGATCTTGAAGCATTTTTGAATATTTACGATCTAACGGGTAAGCATATTCTGAAGCAACAATTTGAAATTCTATCGAGCCAGTATCGGGTTACATTGTCAGAATGGGATGGAAAATCAGCTGATGGTGCAAAATTAGGCCGTGGAATATACCTCGGTAAGCTTTCTGTTCGTTCACTACTGGATGGATCGAAAAATGAGCAAATTACCAAGCTAATTATCCTGAATTAACTACCTTTACCAACCAGAAATTTGAATATGAATAGGTTAAGTATTCTCATAACCACAGCATTACTTTCATATACTATGCTAGTAAAATCACAAGGCCTTCAAGGGACTTTGATTGGTCAGGACAGTACGAATAAAGTAATAACAACGGCTGTCCCATTTTTAACGATAACTCCTGACTCCAGGGCTGCGGGCATGGGCGATGTAGGTGTTGCTACTTCTGCTGATGCAAACTCTGCCTATTGGAATGCAGGAAAGTTGGCTTTTGTTGAACATGGATATGGCGTTTCAGCATCCTATACTCCGTGGCTTGGAAAGATCATTAATGATATGTCTGTATTTTACCTTTCCGGTTTTTATAAAATAGGAAGGGAACAAACTGTTGCTGCATCGATGAAGTATTTTGACTTGGGTGAAATACAATTTAAGGATGTTAACAATAATGACTTAGGAAGATTTAACCCCAGGGAATTTGCTTTTGACGTTACTTATTCAAGAATGCTTACAGAACAGTTGGCAATCGGTGGCGCCCTTCGATACATTCATTCCAACTTAACGGGTGCTCTTTCTACTGGGAATATCGATGCAAGGCCCGGTAACTCAGTAGCTGTGGATTTTGGCATTTATTATACTAAACCGTTAGTCTCAAATAACTCAACCCTATCATTGGGTGCGGCTATTACTAATCTGGGAGCTAAGATTTCTTATTCAGATGCTAACAATAGAGATTTTATTCCAACCAACCTCAGAATGGGAGCAGCTTACAAAATTGAAGTTGACCCTAAAAATAGTTTCACTTTCGGTCTGGATCTGAATAAATTAATGGTGCCAAGTCCTCCCAAAAATGGAACTAAAGCTCTACTGAGTGGAATACTTGGCTCTTTCACTGATGCTACAGGTGGCTTTAAAGAAGAGATAAACGAATTCATGATTTCAGTAGGCACCGAATATTGGTATAACCATACATTTGCCGGGCGACTTGGTTACTTTAACGAAGCCAAGACTAAAGGGAATCGTAAATATTTCACCGGTGGTGTTGGGTTTCGTTCTAAAAAGTTTGGTGTAGACCTGGCTTACCTGGTTCCTACTAATAAAAGAGAAAATGCATTGGCTGAAACTATACGGATTTCTCTACTCCTTAATTTCGAAAGTAAGGTAAAAGAAAACGAATCCGTTACTGATTAGAAATATGCTGGACAGGTCGACTGCACCCAGTCATGCTGAAATAAATTCATTCAATCTTCCTGCCCCTGAAATCTATCATTTGAGCAGCGGTGTCCCTATGATTATGCTTAGGGGCGTTGCCCAGCGTATTATTAAAGTGGAACTGATATTCAGTGCCGGCAAATGGTTTGAATCAAAAAAAGGAGTATCCCATTTCACCGCGTTGATGCTGGAGAAGGGAACAATCACCAAAAACTCATTTCAGATTGCTGATTTTTTTGATCGACATGGTGCTTCCATTGAAATATCTCCAGGCTATGACTTTGTGTCCGTATCATTGTACTCTCTAACCGAAAACATTTCAAAAGTCCTTCCTGTTTTTTTAGAATTACTTTCCACTTCCGTGTTCCCTGAAAATGAGCTCATCCTGCAAAAGGGAATTTTTAATCAAAATCTGAAAGTCAGTAATGAAAAAACAAGTTTTATTGCTTCAAAATTATTCAGGCAACATCTTTTTGGGGACACCCATCCATATGGAATGTCAATTGAAGAAAGTGATGTGAATCAATTAGACAGACTTGATTTGAGTGATTTCTTTACTCATCATTTTTCGCTGACTAAAGTGTTCGTAGTTGGCTCAATAGATGACGATATCTTTAAGCTTTTAAGTTCAGAATTGCTGATAATTCAATATGACGCAAAGAATAAGGGTATACCTTCGTTTTTCGTATCAGAAAATATTTCGCCTGAATACGTAGAAAAAGACAACAGTGTTCAGTCTTCACTTCGCCTTGGAAAAGGAACAATTAATCGAAGCCATATCGACTATCCGGCATTAGTCCTTCTCAATCATATTTTTGGAGGATACTTCGGCTCACGACTAATGAAAAACATTCGGGAGGATAAGGGACTTACCTATGGAATTTACTCTTCCTTAAATAATCTTAGAAATGCTACTTTCGTTTTGATCGGGGCTGATGTCAATCGAATCAATAAAGATATAGCCATCAACGAAATTAAAAATGAGCTTAGTCTGCTATGCAATAAACCAATCGGCACGCAGGAATTACTAATGGCAAAAAATCATTTACTGGGGAGTCTGCAGCTGGAAATTGCTAATCCTTTTTCGGTCATTGAAAAAATAAAAACTATTCATCTATATGGACTAGATGATAGTTTCTATAACAACCTATTCATAAAGATTCTTGATTTGAATAACATTAGCCTGCAAAGGGCTGCCAATGATCACTTGGGTGGCAACCTTATAGAAGTCGCTGTCGGCTAAACTCACTTTTTCGTATTTCGTGGTCTTGGAATTTCATTCCATAAAAAAACCCTTCATTGTTCATGAAGGGTTTTAGATAAAAAATAGGCAACGACTTACTCTCCCGGGTTTTACCCTAGTACCATCAGCGCGGGTGGGCTTAACTGCTCTGTTCGAAATGG
>JAHEMS010000232.1 GCA_024643595.1 Bacteroidota bacterium | reverse complement strand
TGGCAGACCGCTTATGTTAGTTCTTATTGGAGAAATGGTCCAGTGTTGAACAACGCACTCAGCGGACTTGACCAGGCACTTTGGGATATTAAAGGGAAGCGTGCCAACATGCCTGTGTACCAGTTGTTGGGAGGAAAATGCCGGTTTGCAGTTCCTTGCTATTCACATGCCAGCGGCAATACCGTTGAAGAAGTTGCCCAGGATGCGAAGAAAAAAATGGAACAGGGATTTAAATATGTGCGCATACAGCTGGGTGGATATGGAGCTACCCAGGCATTAGGTGGATATGGAGCTACCAGCATTACCAAGCAGGATTTCAAGGACAGTGGATTTGGAATGCCGCAGGATAATTTCATGGATACTTACCGCTACCTGAGAACTGTTCCAGAAATCTTTAAAGAGACAAGAAGAGTTTGTGGTGATGAAGTAGAACTATTGCATGACGTTCATGAACGTATACAACCGAGTGATGCCATTCAGCTCATAAAAAATCTGGAACCTTACCGGCCGTTTTTTATTGAAGATCCATTCTCACCGGAGAACAACGGATATTTTAAGCTGCTACGTCAGCAAACAAGCGTGCCTATTGCGATGGGAGAACTCTTCAACAATCCGCATGAATGGGTAGAACCAATGTCTCAACGATTGTTTGATTTCATCCGTATCCACATTTCTCAAATAGGAGGTATTACCCCAGCGATGAAAGTAGCCCGCCTGGGTGAAGCATTTAATATCCGCACGGCATGGCATGGACCTGGTGATGTTTCACCGGTAGGACATGCTGCCAATGCGCACATCGATTTAAATGTCTGGAATTTTGGCGTGCAGGAGGCAGTTTCATTTTCACCCGAGTTGCAGGAGATTTTTCCGGGTTGTCCAACCATGAAGAATGGATACATGTCGGTTAATGAAGCACCGGGATTAGGGGTGGATGTCAATGAAAAGCTGGCAGCTAAATATCCGATTCCTGAAAAGCAGTTGAATGAGTGGACGCAGGTGAGAAAGAGCGATGGAACACCGGTTCGCCCTTAGCACTGTTTGAAATTTATTAAGCAGATTACCATTGAGCGGAGTATGCATGGGCTTATTGCGTGCTCCGCGTTAATCGAAATTCCATCTATTACTGTCACAATATATGAACAGGAGAAATTTTATCAGGGAATCAGCGGCAGGGATGGTGGGCATTTGCGGAGCAGGTGCTTTAACCCCAATTTCTGCCAGGGCACATGCTATTGCGTCTGAACTTATAATCACCAAAGTTGAGACGGTACGATTTACAAAAGAACTGCAAGTTGCGGGCAGTGGAGTTCAATGGATGTGGCTTCGCTTGCATACCAATCAGGGAATTGTAGGTACAGGAGAAACGTATCCTTTTAATGAAGCAAGTTCATCCGCTATCAAAGATCTCGAATGGCATAGTTGGGCAGGCAAGCTGATAGGAACAAACCCATTGGAAATTGAACAGACATGGGAGAGGATCTACCGACAAAATGCATTTCATGTAACAGGAGGTGCTGAGATGCGGGCACTTTCTGCAATAAATATTGCACAATGGGACATCATGGGACAGGTTTGTAAAATGCCGCTGTATCAACTACTGGGTGGATCCTATAAAAAAAATATCCGCGTTTATAACACCTATACCAACAGCAGAAACATAAATGGCTGGATGTTGGAAAAGGATATGGAGAAAATTGCAAAGTTTCTGGTGGAACAAGGAATAAAGGCGATCAAGTTTTGTCCCTTTGATGAAGTAGCCTACCAACGGAATGGTGAGTACATTTCTAAAAATGATATTGATAAATGTCTTGAATGGATCAAACGGGTAAAAAATACCGTTGGTAACGAGTTGGAATTGGGCATCGAGTTTCATAGCCTCTGGAATCTTCCTAGTGCTATTCGTATTGCGAATGCATTGGAACCCTACGATGTTTTATTCCTGGAAGACATGTTGTTGCAGGATAATATGCAGGCATATGTGACTTTAAATCAGGAAACCAGCATACCATTGGTAATTAGTGAAAGATTAGCTTCTCGCTTTGGATTCAGGGAGATGATAGAATTAAAAGCAGGCGAAATTGCTATGTACGATCTTACCTGGTGTGGAGGTATATCGGAAGGGAAAAAGATATCCGATATGGCTAATACGTACTATCTCCCCACCATGATGCACACGGCTGGTGGTCCTATTTTATGGTATGCTTCCACGCACCTGGCCGCTGCCGTTACTAATTTGTTTTATGTGGAGAGCGTTTATCCTTATTGGCATGATCGCGATTCTTTCTTTTTTGAGAATTCACCTCAAGTTAAGAATGGTTCAGTTTTGCCTCCGGATTTGCCAGGCTTGGGTTTACAGTTTAAAAAAGGATTATTCGAAAGAAAGGAAGTGATTGTTGAGACCATAGCGGGCAAATAAAGATTGTGCATTCTGTTCAATGCGCCTAATTATGCCTTTAAATTGGTATACTTGAGAATATTAAATAAAGGGTATGGAAAATTTTAATAAAAACTGGCTGGCCATTCTTTTGGTGGCTGTTATTTTTGGCACGCTCGGTTTTTTGGTTGGAAGAAGTACTGGAGGACATCACAGGCATCAACCAAAGCGGATGATGTGGAAACATGAAGGCCACGATATGGATTCCGTTGATATCAGGGTGGATGTAACTACAGGGAGTGAGGATGAAACCATTGTTAAGACAGACACTATCATGAAGGATGGGAAGCAGATCATTATCAAAGAAGTGAAGAAAGTAAAACAGTAAGACAGGGCGAAGATACCCACTTGGTTTCATCACTGTCAATAATTATTGCGAGCCCATTTGATACATGGTGCTATCCATACTGGAAAGGACTTAAACAGAAAGCCGTGTTTTAGTCCGGTGTTCAGTTCAATTTCGTTGAAGTGCTTGATCGTGCAGGTTGACTTTTCTTTTCGCTTCACTGCAGACCGCCCGATGGGATCAGACTTTTCAAAAATCGTGAGGATATTACCACAAAAATTGATGTAAGGTAAGCCCTGAAGGTCGGAATCATTATAACAGGCAATGAAGACAAAATTCAGATTGGGGTTGTTGGCAAAGGTGGAAACATATTGTGTAATGTAACCTCCTTTGGAAGTACCAATCACCGTGATTTGGTGGGGAGCAATGCCAAGCGCAATCAGGCTGTCAATTTGATTTTTCACCTTCATGGCATATTCTTTTACATCCATATTGCCATTTCTTTTTTCGCTGATTACAACAAAGTTTTCTTTTTCAAATTCATGAATTATTTCTGAATAGGCTGCCACACCATATTCGGGATGGGATTCCGTGAAGGCGTGTTCTTCTAAAAAGCGGTTGTTCAAAAAGAAAATGTAGCCTGATGGTTTTGAGTATCACATGAACCACTCATGAATGAAAAGAAGAAGATAATGATGATACCGTGCTTCATAATCTGATAGTAAATAATCTAATCCTGATTCATTAGTATGACCAAGGAGATAAAAAAACATCCGGCAAGTAAGGCAGGTGAATAAATCCACTTTGGACTGAGTTGGCGCATCAAGTCAATCTTAAGATTTTGATTTAAGAAGTGTAATTCCTAAATTCAGAAATATTCTGTACTGCACTTCCCGGTTTCGCGCTGAAGTTCTATTTATTTTATTATCAACCCTTAAACCAAAACGTTATGATTAACAAACTAACATCCACGGCTATGGTATTGGTGTTCGCAAGCACCATGCTGATGGGCCAGCAACAGGAGAAAGCGCAAGTTTTTCGTATTAATTTTTTTGAAGTTGTGAAGGGGAAAGGTGAAGATTTTCAAAAGGCCGTGAAGGCGAAAACCGATAAATATAATAAAGCTTCGGTGGACCCGGTCAATACCTGGCGCGTCATGTCAGGACCCCGGACGGGGCAATATGCCCGTGTATATGGACCAAAAGAATGGACCTATTTTGAAACAACGGATAATGAAGGCTTAAAATTCTGGGGCCAAACTGTTTCACCCTTTGTTGCCAATATGAGTGGAAATGAATATTCCGTTTTAGAGAAAGATATGAGCTATAATGGATCCGGAAAAACGACCACATCCAGGTATCTTGACATCTGGGAATTTACCATTCAGCCTGATAAAGGATATGAGTGGACCAGTTGGATGAGGGATCTGACCAGACTCTGCAATGAAAATAAAAGCAAGGCCCGATTCACCACCTTCCACAGTGTGTCCGGTGCCAACATGGGCAAGTATTATCTGGTATGGGGAATGGATAGCCTTGCTGAATTAGACAATAACGGTGAGAACTGGGCGCAATGGTTTAATAAAATGAAGGGATCAGCCGCCGCCTGGACAAATGAACTAAGAAGAGCTTCAACCAGTGTAGAAATTTATGGACAAACACGATATATGATGGAGCTCATGCCAGAACTTAGCTCGAAGTAACTGGGATCAGGTAACACCTTGTATACTAAATTTAATAAACCACTAAAATAATAAGACCATGACAAAAGTATTGATCATTGCACAAGTAGAGGATTCTGTAAAATGGGAAGCCGGCTTCAGATCACATGCCGACTTATTCAGAACGATGAGCATAACCTCTCAAACCTTTACGACCACCACCAACAACGAAGTGGCTATCTGTTCCGATACAAGTGATCTGGCTAAATACATGGAAGTATTAAATTCACAGGCTACTGTCGATGCTATGTCTTTTGACGGAGTAAAACGTGATACGGTTAAGATCTTCGTGTTGGATAAAGAAGTCAAATTATAGTAACCGATTTACGTTACGTAAATTAGATAAAATGAGAGGCCGTCTCAATAGGAGAGACGGCTTCTTCGTTTTTGATGATAAGTGGTAGATCATGGTTTAGTAGCCATTCGCCAAGTAAATCATGCCAATGATCAATCCGATCGGATATCTTCATTGTCCCTTGTTCCGTTGCCAGGATGACATAATTAAAACACTAAAGCCAGCACAGATGAAAAAGATAGAGTTAAAGGCCATTATTGGTATTACTTTCAGCGCCCTGCTTTTTTCATTTCAATCTTCCATCCATGGGCACATAGTTTCAGGTTTATTTCGACAGCAAACTCATGGCCAATCAAACAACCATCATCCTACTTGGGCTGACATTTCATAGTTTTGCTGGCAACGACTTAACTTAATTCTTTTGCAAGTTCACCCAGAAAGACATTTTCAATAAGATCGTTTGTTAAGCTCCATAAAAACAAAAAGCCGTCCTTGATATAAGGGCGGCTTCGTTTTTCTATGAAGACAGTGACTCTTATTTCTTTTTCTTGATAGACTTCCTGGTTTTCTTTATCACTTTTTTAACTGACTTCTTTACTGCCTTCACTACCTTTTTCACCAGTTTCTTTACCGCGCGTGCAGGTTTCTTTACTGCCTTTTTAGGAGCTACTTTCTTCGCTGGCTTAGCCGCTTTTTTAGCGACCTTCTTTACCGCCTTTTTAGCGGACTTCTTAGGGGCGGGTTTTACTACTTTTTTAGCCACTTTCTTCACCACCTTTTTCGCAGGCTTCTTTACTACTGGTTTAACTACGTTTTTTACCGCGGGCTTTTTAGTTGCTGCTTTTTTCTTCGCCTTAGGCGCTGCGGCTTTTGCAGCCGCTGCTTTGGCATTTCCCATCGCATTTAAGGCAGATCCTGCCTTGAACCATATGATCTGGTTCTTATTATACGTGTGGTTAACGGTAATCGACTCCTGGCTGCCATCGCTGTGATGAATACGAAGCGTAAGCGGCTTATCAGGGCTAAAGCTGGTAAGTCCTACGATATCAAATGAATCATCTTCCTTGATCTTAGTATAGTCTTCCTTGTTGGCAAAAGTTAACGCCAGCATACCTTGCTTCTTTAGGTTGGTTTCGTGAATTCGGGCAAATGACTTCACCAGGATTGCACGAACACCAAGATGACGAGGCTCCATGGCGGCATGCTCACGAGATGAACCTTCACCGTAATTTTCGTCTCCCACTACGATCGAGCCAATACC
>JAHEMS010000231.1 GCA_024643595.1 Bacteroidota bacterium | reverse complement strand
GGTACATCCACCAGCGTACCGTGTACCAAAACCAACCATGAATCCACCAATTACAAAAAACACCAATCCTTTAAGGGTAAAAAGATTATCAAAATTGAATAAGGAGGCCGGCATCATGTTACCGTCCGTTGTAATTCCCAAAGCGGTGAGATCGCTTACGGTTTTTTCCGCAACGACAACTGGTTCAGGATCACTCAAAAAAGTGAGTGTGAATGATGCCCCGATAACAATACCTGCAACAAAAAATAAATTCCATGCTTCCCTCTTCCAATTATATTTAAAAAAAGAAGGTTTGATAGAAAGCGGAAGGCAAGCTGCACAAACATGGCGCAACGAAGACGATATTCCAAAGTGCTTATTTCCCAATAATAATAATGCGGGAACGGTAAGACCGATCAACGCACCGGAAACATACCAAGTCCAGGGCTGCTTAATTAATTCCATAGTATAACAGATTGTTGTCTCAAAAATATTAAATCTATATAATTAATATACTAATGTTTTAAAAAATATCAGGGAATTAATTCCTTACCCAGGATAAATAACCCCATTATCATCACAAACCAGCCAAAAGCAGGCTTAAGTCTTTCGTTGGCGATGTAACGAGTAAGGTAACTGCCAACGATAATTCCCAGCATAGCAAAGCTGGAGAAGACGAACATGAATTGATAATCGATTGGCAGGTTGCCTTCAAGGTCTCCAGTAAATCCAATAAGCGATTTCAACGAAATAATTATTAGGGAAGTACCAACAGCTTGCTTCATAGGTAATCCCGTCAAAAGCACCAATGCAGGGATAATCAGAAATCCACCCCCTGCTCCTACCAGACCCGTAATTCCTCCAATTACAATACCTTCCAAAAATATGATGGGATAATTATAGTGGATCGTTTCTTTCTTTTCTTTATCAACACGTGGCTTTATGATCATTGTGATTGACGCCAACAGCATGAGCACGGCAAACAATATCAGCACCGTTAATGATTTTGAAACCTCAAAACTGTTAACCGAAAAAAGTGGATCTGGTATATTGGGGATCACAAATTTCCTTACAGAATATACTGCTGCAATCGATGGTGCTCCAAAAATTAATGCGGTCTTAATATGAACATTACCAGACTTAAAATGACTGAATGAACCAACTACACTGGTAATCCCAACTACAAAAAGTGAATAAGCTGTTGATAAAACAGGATCAACATCGAATAAATAGACCAATATGGGCACTGTTAAAATAGAACCACCACCGCCAATAATTCCTAAGGTAAGTCCCATAACAATGGAAGCCAGATAACCGATAATCTCCATGTACTAATTTTCCGCAAAGATAAGTTTAGTGCAATCGTATCTTGGTAACAAACATCACGAAATCGAAAACAAGTTGGCTATCATTGAGTTCCATTGTTTATCTATCGGATTTCACTACTTCACAAAGTTATATCCCACTAACTACTAAATTTATTGAAGCCCTTGACTAAACATTTGCTCATAATGAGGTGATGGTTGATAAATACCACCACTTTCATCATAAAATGATTGATCAGTAAGGAAGACTCCATGCTTAGCTTGCGTCCAGGTTGCCTTTGCTCGAGGATGATAGCTCATCATCGTATTCCAGTTTTTATAATACTGATGACCATTGGTTTCCTGCAAACCTATGTTAATGTTGGGGAAAGGGGCCAACCGTGCTGCCACATTTTTATTCCAATCCAAGAGTATTGGGTTTACTGTTAAGTCGGCACAGAAGCACGGAATTTTCTTTTCATGGGCGAGTTGTGTTATTCTCATCGTCATGCTTAATGTTTTTGCAATCGCTTTTACCGCGATAGCAGAATATCCCTGTTCTATTCGGTTGGCAGCGTCTTCTACCGTATGAGCGCTTTCATCGGCTGCAATAGTTACCCCCATATCGCCTACATACATTTCATTCCTCTCGCCAAAAGGTTCTTCGATGACAGCAATCTGTTCAAACGCACCGATTTTTTTTGCGTGATCGAGAAAGCGAAGCAGCGTATCTTTTTCATCATATCGTTCATTCGCATCAAAATAATAAGGAATCTTTCCGTTTTTTGTATACGGCGTTTCGTAATGACCAATTGACTTATGTACGTCAGTGAGAAATGCCATATCTTTCTCCAGCATTTCTTTTTGTGTACCTGATGCACCTGTCTTCAGTTTCATAATGAAATATCCTTCATCAGCCGCGGCTTTGATTTTCTTAACATCTGCACCTACACTGAAAGATGGCATGCTGGCTACTTTACTATGATGATAGGATAAGCCGGGCTTATAGGCAGATGGTATCATGTCATCAAATTGAGTAATACCATTTTCGGCTGCATATAGTAGCCATGCAGCATTATCCACGCATACCAGGGCATTCAGGGCAAAGGTTTTTCTTAGCTGGGGGTAATTCGTAATTTTTTTTCCATACTCGTATACTTCCGGAAGCAGATCGTCCAGTAACTGCATTGGGTTAATGAAGGAATTTCCTTTCATGATTTGTAATGCTCTTTCGCTCATCGCATACATCAAGGCGTTGCCACCAGATGAAGAATGAGCGGCAAAAACAGTAGAATCTGACCACAATGTTCCCTGCCCACCGATGCCTACCTGGTGAATCCCCGATTCCGACTCGAGATAGGCAGCTGCCTGCCATCCTTCGGAAATAAAACTACCTTTGAAGCGATACGGAATAAGGGGTTCACGTTCGAAATTTGAATCAACATTTTTAATTCTGATGGGTGAGGATGGCTTCATCGTATTACCTGAAGTTTCAAAGCTGGATGACAATCCTACCATACCTGAAGCGATGACTTTACCAGCACGATTAACGAATGTCCTACGATTAATCTTTTCCATAAATGTTTTGATATGCTATTAATCACGAAAATCTAATCAGGAATACTGTTTAATGTATACCATGTTTCTGAAGACCAAAGATGTTGACCACTCTCACTTATCAGCAGATCTTCTGGTAACCGAAAATAAACCACATGATTTTGTTTTAAATTCGGAATTTCCAAATGTATTCGTGATCTATCTTTTGACAAATCCATTTTAATGACCTTTAATTTCTCCAAATCCATTTTTGGTCCACCATACTTTTCAGTAGGAAGATACCACCATTGTTGAATTAAAAAGTCATCCGAATTGATTTCTGTATCTGCACTAATTGGCTCTGTAAATTCAATTTCAAAACCATTGGAAGTTGCTCGCACTGCCAGCATTTCGAACGTTAGTTCACCGTTATAGGTCATCCGTTGAAGACCATACTGTTTTTCTTTCCAGCTCCACCCACCTACCATGCCAACTCCACCTATATATAGTGCACCATCTGGTCCCCAGCGAAGGCGATTGACGCCGGCCTCAAGTCCTTGGCTAAATCGGAAGACTGCTCCTTGATATTCACCATTTATCTTTTCAAGGAAATCCCTTTTGATACCACCATGTGTAACATCTCCGTGCAGCATCTGTCCTTTATACGGTCCATCAATAATCAATACAGGTTCGGAAGGAGAATTTCCAATTTCATCCTCAGGAATCCATATAGCCGGAGCGGCAATGGGTGGTATTTCGGTTATTGAATCCGGAAGCCCCCAGCGCATACCATGATATTCACCTTTTTTTACATGGACTAGTCTGTTTCCAGGAACCCATTCGCCCTGATTATCGGTTACAAATATTTCACTATCGATACCCAGACCAATTCCATTAGGCGTCCTCAAACCATAATTAATCCATTCGTAGTGACCATTCTTGCTGATCTTAATCGTTCTTCCGCGGTCTGGTTGCTGCCTTTCATTGTGCAATAACCTCATCGCCATTGAAAGTGTAGCATAAAAAAATCCCTCTTTATAAACGAGACCAAAAGCAAATTCATGAAAGTCGCCAGTAACACCCCAGCTGTTACAGATTGACTCATATTCATCTATGATTTCATCACCGTCCAGATCAATCAACTTTGTTAACTCCTGCTTTTGCAATACATATATAGCTCCATCCACTACCTCAATACCTAACGGTTCTGCCAATCCTGAAGCAATTCGTTTAACGGTTATCTTGCTGGTATCTCCGGTTTCAACTCCATCCAATACATAAACTCCGCCAGAAGTGTCCCATGTGGTTACAAGCAAACGTCCATCCGGCAGAAATGCCAGACCTCCTACCCGTGGTTTAAAATCTTTATTGTGAATAGTCGTTACCGTATAGCTTGGATGAACACCTTCAAGTGAAGTCCCATAGCCAGGTTTGTTTTCCTTGATTACTTTAACTCCTGTATCTTTTATAGCCACTTCTTCTATTTGATCCTCAGGAGCCTTTAATGAAAAAATATAACTGAGCATTTCTTTAATTTCTCTTTCAGTAAGACCAGGGTGAGCAATCATGGCTGTGCTTCCCCATGCACCAGTACCACCGTCCTTTACTTTAGTGATTAAATAATCAATAGAAGATTTATCATCGGGGTAACGTTGTGCAATTTCTACTAAAGAAGGACCTACAGTTTTCTTATCTATTTCATGACACGTCATACAATCACTTTTCTCCATCCAGTAACGCCCTCTGTGATCGTATTCAACGCCAGGTGTTGGTGGAATTTGCGGAGCCAACGGGTTGTAATACGTAACTATACGAGTTGTATTATCACTATTCAATAATAAGGTGCTGTCTCCTGAAATTAATTTTATCGTTATGCCTTCTGGAACACCTGAAGTTTTAAATATTCGTTCCAATGCTGGCTTTCCTTCCTTTCCAATAAACTCTGGCTGCTCTTCGATATGAATGGTATCCCCAGTCGACAAGGGTAAAATAAATTTCAGACTGATTTGATTTTGATGAAACGCATACCCTTTACTGACTACATCTGGAGAAATTTCTTTGCCATCAACTTCAATGATCCATTTAATTTGATGGAGGCTATCCACGAAGTAAGACTTTCCCCACGATGTGGGTTGCACATTTTTTTTATCAGAATAAGGGGCTCCTTCCATCATGACTCCACCCTTCCATACTTTGTATACCGTACATCGGGCAAGATCATAAGCTATGTAACACGATGAATCTAAGGCTACGGTAAGCATTCTCGGTTGCTTGTCCAACACGGATCGGAAAGCCCACGGATCCAGTGGTCTATGGTATTGGTCTGGATGCTTGTTATCACAGGAAAACAAAGTAAGAATTATAAAAACAATAAAAATCGAAACCTGATTCATTATGCTTACCATCGGATCTATATTATTTAATCTGATTTTCATCGAATTTAACGTATCATTTCTGATCATGGCCAGTGAAGATGCTTATGAAGAAATTTAAAGGTACCTTCATTTCGCATGGAATGTCCTCCATTAAAATATTCTATCGTGGTTCTATCTTCCAGATTAAATTTATCATATACATACCTGACTTTCCCATATTCATACGCCACCCACTCATCCGGTTGAACGAGGTCATCATGACCCCTTTCTACCATAAATGGTCTTGGAAAGATAAGGTAAGCCATCTCCGCATAACTGAAAGTATTTCCCATATTAAAATAAGGCATCTCCCATTCCAATGTATTCATAAAACTAACTTTGTTGTGAGAGTCAACCACCTTTCGGGTCCAATCACCAAAATCACCAGAACATATGGAAAGGCAATATCCTTCGAGTACTGATGGTACACGCATGGCTGTTTCTCCACCATAACTAAGTCCATAAAAAGCAATTCCATTTTTATCAACATAAGGCAGGGATCCCAACCATTGTAGGGTTTGGTCATGCTGAGCGATGATAAATGAGAACAAAGTTTTTCCAAGTGAATTTGCCTTTCGATCCAACCATCGGTATCGGTCTTCACCCCGATAAGGATTCTGGGGAGCATACACAATGAATCCCTGGTCAGCAAGTTTGGCAGCTGCATTATTGTAATAATTAACGTTTCCCTCAACGAGCTCGTGCGGTGTGCTGTTTCTACCATGCTGAACAACAACAACTGGTCGTTTTTCTCCAGATTTTAAATCTTTTGGAATTAGTAAAATTCCTGTGG
>JAHEMS010000230.1 GCA_024643595.1 Bacteroidota bacterium | reverse complement strand
AACCATGACAGGGATATTTGCCAGCTTTCCTGCCTCCACAGCGCGGTCAGTAGGAACCCATTCCGAGCTCATATAATGTGCCAGTTTAATTCCCACGATCTCATTGGGAAATTTTTTCGCTACCATTGCTGTAAGCTTGGCATCCATATCAGCGGTATTCTGCTCATAGGCGCCACCGCTCATGCCGGCTCCGACAATATTGAGGAAGGCAAACATTCTCGTCTTCGAATTAGCAAATGCCTGATCCTTAAAATCCTGAAAGTTGCGCCAGCCCGCTCCACCGGCGTCAACAACAGTAGTTACTCCTGCCCGAAAAGTGAAACCATCAGGAGGAAGTGCAGAATAACTATCGCTTAAATATTTATCCTGCTCGGTGCCAAAATAATGATGACCATGAATATCGATCAGGCCAGGTACCACGTACATGCCAGTAGCATCAACCGTCTTTTTGGCCGGCTTGGTTATTTTTGGAGCTACCTCTGAAATTTTATTTTCAATGATGGCTACATCCATGATCGCATCTATTTTATTTTTCGGATCAATGACATGACCGTTTTTAATCAAGACATCAATAGTCTGTGATTGAACGCCCAGAAAGGCTAAGAGCAGGACTAAAATTGAGGTAAGTTTTTTCATGGTATTATGTTTCTGCTGAAGGTTTGGTATAAAATAATTAATAAAGTCAATGTATTCCGGATGTGATATAAGAATCAACATTATGTTGTGTTATTACTTCCAATGGAAAAAGCTCGGTACAGGGTACGTGTTTATTAAACAACAAATGATTGACCATATGACTGATGCCTTGAATCACCTGGCGTTTTGGGTTTTGGTTAATTAAAAAGCTAATCCATCCATTTTTCAAGTAATTCTTATTCTCCGGTAGCATATCATACCCTATGAGACGAATGCCCTGCCTGGAATTTTCTTGTATTATTTGGGCGACCGTTGAAACGGGTTTAGAAGTAGAAACGAATATTCCTGTTATTTTTTTATCCTTGACCATATCCTCAAGGTTTTGTTTAAATAAGGACTCATTAACATCCAGGTTAATACTTGTAATGGACACGGGATGATGAACGTTCTTTTCATAGAATTCCCTGAATCCTTTTTCCTTTTCCATGAGATAGACCGAATCCTTAATACTTTCACCGATGTGTAATATTAATATGTCTTCCCGGGTAATGTTTCCAATACTCATTAATTGACCTGCTAACATACCACTCTGAAATAAATCCTGACCAATGAAACTCAATGGTTTGGATTCCGGGATATTGGTATTGAATAATACATAAGGCAGCCCAAGCTCCTGGAGCCGACTGAACACATGGAGGGCCTGGGGGTAAAAAATGGGTGCAATGACCATTCCGTCTGGTTTCGCATTTAATGATCGGTTAGCAATCAGTTCAAGCGAAAGTTCTCCATCATGAACATAATAAAACGGATCAATGGTGACGCCATAATTTTCCCATTCAGCACTTGCCTGTATTATTCCTGAATTCACTTCCTCCCAATAGGCGTCTGTCTTCGGTTCTGGAATCAAAACTGAAACCTTGAAATTTCTTGCCCTTCCCAGCGACCTTGCCAGTAAATTAGGCTTATAATGAATCTCATTGAGAACGCTATTCACTTTATTAAGTGCAATGATTGAAACATTGCCCCGGTTGTGCAGTACCCGGTCTACGGTTCCTTCAGAAACACCCGCCAATTTTGCTATATCCTTAATCCGAATACTCTTTGTAGTCATTAGAAATTTTGGCGTTTTGCTGTTTTCGTACACAATTTAACTGTGTGCGCACACATTTCCCACATTTTATTTTGTTTTTAATTAAAGTAGTACTAGTTTACCCAATATTTCATGCAGAGTTGCATGCAATCCCTATTTAAACCCAACAAATATTCTTTTATGAAAAAACGATTACTTAAGCTCACGTGCCTGTTCATGCTGCTTAGTGTGTCAGTGTACGCACAGAGGATAACCGGCAAGGTTACTTCTGGCACAGATGGGACTCCCATGCCTGGGGTGTCGGTTTTGGTTAAAGGTACATCTTCTGGAACGGCCACTGATTCAGATGGGGCCTTTGCTTTAAATGCTGCTGACGCCAACGGTACTCTAGTTTTCTCCTTCATTGGTTTTGTTACCAAAGAAGTTCCATTGCAGGGAAGAACCCAGGTTGATGTGGTCTTAGCAGAAGATGCGACACAATTAAGCGAAGTAGTGGTCACTGCCCTTGGTATTTCACGGGAGACTAAAACACTCGTTTATGCAACTCAGCAGGTAAAACCGTCACAATTGGTGGAAGTAAAGGATGCCAATAACGTGTTGAACTCCTTACAAGGAAAAGTCGCCAATGCGGTAATAACTCAAGGTTCAGGCGGACCTGGTTCAGGTGCCCGAATTGTACTTAGAGGAAATCGTTCTATTCAGGGAAGTAATAATGCCCTTATAGTAATCGATGGTGTGCCTATCACCAACGGTACGAATGGAACAATCACGAGTGACTTTGGCGGTTTACAGGGATCTGATGGCGCATCTAACATCAACCCTGACGACATCGAGTCAATGACCATTTTGCGAGGCGCTTCTGCTGCGGCTCTCTATGGTAGCGCAGCTGGTAACGGTGTAATTGTTATTACCACTAAGAAAGGTGCAAAAGACAGGGTTACTGTTACCGTCAACTCAGGTGTTACCACAGAAAGACCTTTCGTACTTCCTAATTTCCAAAATTCATATGGTCAGGGAAATTCAGGAGCATACAATAAAAATTCTGGTGAAAGCTGGGGAGCTAAATTGGATGGCACGTCCAAAGATTCCTGGATGGGTGAAACCAGGCCATATTCAGCCCAGGAAGATAACGTAAAGGATTTTTTCAGAACCGGTGTTACGGTGAATAACTCCATTGGTATTTCCGGTGGATCGGACAAAATGCAGACTTATTTGTCGTATACCAATAACAGTGTACAAGGTATTCTACCAAAAAACGATTTAACCCGTCATGCGGTTAACATCCGCGTTTCTAACCAGATTGGTAAGAAATTCAAGACAGATGCCAAATTGAATTACATCCTTCAGAATACGAATAACAAGTATGAAACCGGTGAATCTGCACTTAGCCCTACGCTAACGATCTATCAGATTCCCCGTAACGTAAGTGTTAATGATGCTGAAACCTACTACCAAACCATCAATAATCTTGGTGTTCCGGAACAAGGCCCGTATCCTGTCATCAACAAGGCATTGTATCAGAACCCATACTGGATTGTCAACAATACAAAAACAGATGAAGTGCGAAACAGGATCATGGGCTTTTTGTCAGCTGAATATTCCATAACCGATTGGTTGAAGTTGAGCGGAAGAGGTAATATGGATAAATATACGGATGTGATTAAAAGGCAATTCAATGCCGGTTCTGTGGGTATTTCCGGCCAAGGTGGTTCCTATAACAGAACAGAAATCAACGTTCAGCAATACTGGTTTGATACCATGCTGGAAGGGAAAAACACCCTAACCGATGATCTTAAAATAGATTATCGTGTGGGTGCCATCATTCAGGATAACCAATATTCTCAATTAAACACCTCGGCTAGTGGCCTTAATGTTACCAACAAGTTTGGATTGAACTTCGCCACTAACCCTGTTTTCAGTGAAGGATTCACTCAGGTGCAAACTCAATCCGTATTCGGACAGATCAACTTAGCCTTTAAGGAAGCCATCTTCCTGGATGCGAGTTTAAGAAATGACTGGAGTTCTACACTTCCTGATCCGTACTCATTCAAGTACCCTTCCGTGGGTATATCAGCTATTCTTTCTGATTTATTTAGTATAACTGATGCCATTTCATTTTTGAAATTGAATGCCAGCTATGCGGAAGTGGGTAACGGTGGACGTGCCCAGTTACGTTTTAACACCTATAACTATTCGCCAGGTGGTAGAAACGGATTTATCTTCAGAAGCGGAACCCAGGCGATTCCTGATTTAAAGCCTGAAATCGTAAAAAATATTGAATTGGGTCTTGAGGCCAAGTTTATTGAAAACAGGCTTGGAATGCAGTTTACTTTCTACAAGAGCAATTCTTTCAACCAGTTACTGCAGGTTAGTGTGCCTGTGGCTACCGGTTTCTCAAATAAATATATCAACGCAGGTAATATCCAGAACCAGGGTATTGAACTGGTTGTGACCGGGACTCCACTGAGGGAGGGTAATCTTAAGTGGGATATCGACTTCAACCTTGGTTTGAACCGCAATAAAATTGTTGAACTCACAGAGACCACCAAGGAGTTTACGCTGGCAGGTGGCTTCGGTCGTTCAGCAACTCCGCTTATTAAAGAGGGCGGAAGCTATGGGGATATGGAAGGATTTTATTGGATGAAAGATGCTACTGGAAATTTCCTGGTAACTCCAGATGGAAAGCCACTATCTTCTCTCACCACGGGTGATTATGGCTATCTTGGTAACTTCAACCCGAAAGCAACACTGGGTTTAACCAATACTTTTAAATATAACAATTTCTCATTGCGCCTGTTAATTGACGGACGGATTGGTGGAACTGTGGTAGATGGTACAGAAATGTTCCTTGCTTTCAATGGAGCACCTGAAGTAACTGAAAACTATCGTGAAGGTGGTTGGGTTCTTGGTGGAAAAGGGACAGATGGTTCAACTGTAACTGCAGCAATCAATGCACAGGATTTCTGGACAACTGCCTCCGGTGGTCGTTATGGTTCAGCTGAATTCTTTACCTATGATGCTACTAACTTCAGGGTGCGTGAACTTTCTATTGGATACACAGTACCTGTACCGGATGGTTCATTATTTAAAATGGTGCGTATTTCGGCTGTTGCCCGTAATTTGTTTTTCCTTTACAGAGGATATTCCAAACTGGAAATTCCTGGATTGGAAAAACGTAAAATGGCATTTGACCCGGATATGTCTCTTGGAAATGGTAACTGGCAAGGTATCTCTTACGGAACATTGCCTTCAACGCGTAGTTTAGGATTCAACCTTCAGTTAACTTTCTAAGCCAGCTAAAACTTAAATAGAATGAAAATTAATATGAAAAAAATAGCAAACCTGTTAAGAATGTATGGAGGCTACCTGCTTCTGTCCAGCATTGTACTGGTTGTGTCGTGTACATCTGAATTTGACGACATCAATACCAATAAGAATGCACTGTCTAAGCTGGAGATATCCCAGCTTCCATTCTTGTTTTCGAAAGCGCAGTCGACAGCCACGAATAATGGTTGGAACTATCAGATCGCGCAGAACCTGTTCCACGATCAGTATTGCCAGTACTTTTCCAATACGACCACATATTTCCCTTCGGATCGTCTGGTTATCCGTATGGACTGGATTCGTGCTGCCTGGAACCCAATCTATAGCGAAGTAGTACCCCAGTTACTGACGTTACTTGAGCAATATGACCCTGCTTCTGCTGAGTATGCAATCGCCCAGGTTTGGTGGGTGTATACTTTCCACAGACTAACTGATACCTGGGGACCAGTTCCCTATTTTAACGCAGGCGTATCTGGCACCAGTGTTCCTTACGATGCACAAGATAAAATCTATGACGATATGTTAAAGAAATTGGCTGCTGCAATAACTACGCTGAATGCCAATAAAACTAAAGTACCCTTCGGATCTTTCGATCTTATCTACAGCGGAGATGTTAGTAAGTGGATACGATTTGCCAATACCTTGAGACTGCGCCTTGCCGTTCGTATTGCAGCCGTTGATCCAGCCAGAGCCAAAACTGAAGGTGAAGCAGCCGTAGCAGGCGCCAATGGCGGTGTATTGGAAGATAGTCCTAGTCATGATGCCTTGATTTTCAGAACGCTCAAAGGCGATGATTTCAATGGATTGACTGTCATGGACTGGAATGAGTTCCGAATGAGTTCAACCATGGAATCAGTATTGAAAGGATATGGTGATCCTCGCATTGGTGAATACTTCAGCAAGGCTGCCGGTACTGACGATTATGATGGTCTTCGTAATGGTTTGACATCAGGTGATATGGCTCTTCCACTTAATTTGGCAGCCAATAA
>JAHEMS010000229.1 GCA_024643595.1 Bacteroidota bacterium | reverse complement strand
GATCACGGAAGGAAGCCAGGAATTGCGCATTACCACGGTAGCCGAAGTCAGTATCAAATTCATCATCCCAACCACGATATGCAACCATATGATCGACATTCACTGTTCCTCCAAACCACTCATAAGAATCATCACCGGAGTAAGAAACCTGAACATGATGAACCTGGGTAGCACTACCTACACTTCCGAATGTTAATCCGTTCAATTCGTTATCAGTAGACAAAGCAATTCCTGCAAATTCGATACGTACATAATAAAATTCACCTGTGTTATCATCATCGGCGGATCCTCCATATTTACCGTTATCTCCAGAAGGTGCAGAAATCCCTTCAATACTTTGGTCAACGGATTGGTTGTTTACCGCTTTTCCTAACAAAACTACTCCACCCCAATCACCGTAATCACGGAAACCCTTAGGAGCCACAGAGGTAAAGATAATTGGCTTTGCTGATGTGCCTTGCGCATGAATTTTAGCACCACGACTAATAATCAATGCACCCTTCGTTACTTTATCGCCAAAAATAATAGTACCTGGCTCAATGGTTAATTCCGCTCCAGACTGTACATAAATATTACCCTTTAGCAAATAATAATTATCAGCTTTCCAGGTTGTGTTTGCCGTGATCGTCGCATCAACCGTAATGGTTGCTTTACCAATAGTTAGCGCTGCAGAAGCAGTACCTGTTTTAGGGGCGCTCTGCTTATCAGAAACGGTGAACGTTAGATTACCAGAAGTCGCACCTACCGGAACAGTATATTCATAAGTAAAAGCATCCGCTTTAGAATCGGTTGTATATGTTTTAATTTCTGTGTCATTCAGTTTTACCGAAGCGAGACTCCCTTCGGCAGTAACCGCAATTGAGAATGTTACTTTTCCTCCAGGTGCCTGAGAGGCAGCGTCTGGTGTTACTGTAATAGTGGGCCCAGTAAAAACCGGATTCTCATCATCTTTACAGGATGTTAATGTAACCACGGCTACTATGCTTGCCAAAGCAAACATCCTGATGATACTCTTTTTCATTTCTTCCATTTGTTAAACTTTTTAGGTTTCAATTTTGATACAAATAAATAGTGCCTATGTTACTAGACCGTTAAAGCGCTGTTAGCTTTGATTTAACAAATACAAAATGGATTACCCTTAAAAAATAAAAAGGAGCCGTTGGCTCCTTTTATAAAGATTTATACTTAACAATTTCTTAAAATCTCCACGTAACGCCCAGGGTAGTATATTGTCCCCAACGGAAAGTTTGTATCGTTTCATCAGTTCCGTTTATCTTCTTATCACGATTAGAATCCTGCACAAGACGATAGGATTGATTTAATAAATCCTGAATGCCAAACTTAAATTCCAGTCGTTCTCCAAGCTGCTTGGTTATGGTGAGGTCAATCTGGTTGCGCGGCATTTCGTATTGTGTAGGATTCAAGTCCTTGTCTCCTACCGCGTAAATTCGCTTGCCAAAAACATTATACTGCACGCTCATCTGAAGGCCGCTTGCTGCATCATTGAAAAACAAACTGGCGTTCAGCACATAAGGTGACTGCCCTTGCATGGCACGGTTCTGATCAAGATTATCGAGTGCAGCCGGCAGCTGAATCGTACTGTTGATCAATGCGCCGTTGAATACAAGTGTAAATTTATCTATCAAGCCGCTTCCTGTTAAGCCCTGCAATGATTTTCTCACTTCGGCTTCAACGCCATAATTGGTTGCTTTGTCGGCATTCGTATAGCCATATCTCAAATTAGAACCTGGTGAAAGGTATTGCTCAATTGGATCCTTGAAATTTTTATAAAAAACTCCCAGTGAAACACTTTCGGATTCAGAAGGATAAAGTTCCCACCTCAAATCAATGTTATCAATCCGTGCTGTTTTCAGATCCGGGTTTCCAAAAATATCGGCATTGCGATCGAAGTCATAGTAATTAAATGGCGCCAACTCACGGAATACCGGACGATTAACTGTTTTACTATAGGCGAGGCGAAGAAGCATTTTCTCACTGACACTATACGAGAGATTAAAAAACGGCATGGGGATGGTCACCGGGCTGTCGGTTACTCTCTTCTTAATATTGTTTGGATCATAGACTTCAATTTGCTGAACGTTGTGTTCTACACGCAAACCGGTGGACAACCTAAACTTATCTGCGAAAGGCGTAACGATTCCTACATATCCAGCAGCCAATTGATTGTGTCCTTCATACTGATCAAAGAGATCAGGTCCCTCATTGGTTCCTTCTTCAAGAATAAAGTGAGTTCCTAAATTCTGTTCCGCGAAAATCTGGCTGAAGGGTTGATAGAGTAAACTATTATCAATTGAAGAAGAGTTTGTCCACTTGTATGACATCCAGCGCGCATCAAACGTCCTGTTTTTTTCTTCCAGGTAATAGCCCGCTATTACCTTAGCTTGTTTATTCTCATCAACGGCAGGATTTAATTTCCATTCCAGGTTACCAGCAGCAGACAAGGCTTGTTCATTTAGCTTCGAATAAAATCTTCCTGCGTCAAAAGAACTTGCGCCGGGTGGAATTACAATTGAAAAATCATCGGTTGAACCCATTGCCCTTTGTGACCGGATTCTGCGATAGTCCGGTTGATTGGCGTTGGTATTATTGTAACCAAAAACCCAGTTAAAACTAATCGCATCCGAGAACCCATGTTTTCCGGAAAGCTGACCACTATAAATACTACGGGCATTATAATTGAATGATTGATTACTTACATCAAACCCCTGCGCGTCATCTGTTCCAGTGCGAAAAGTAGATTGATTTTGTCCTTGCTGATTATAAAAGTTTCTGAATTCAATCTGATGGGTAGGACTAATTTCAAAAGTGAAATTACTCACCGCTCCGATTCGATTGGTTTGCGTGAAACGAGTGTCATGATACTGATATCGGTTTGGGCTTTTCTGCGCATCCTCGTTAAAGAAATCATAATAATTTTGATCCACTTTTATCAATTGATTGGTAGCCGTGTAACTTAATGAGGTTACATTCTCAAGTTTTTTACTACCTAACCTAACCAGTCGTGCAAAATCAAAGTTGACACGTAGGTCAGGCATTGCAGTTAAGGTGCGGGTGCCCCAATGGTTCGGGAGCATCTTAGTGGCTCCAACTAATTTGGAGATATTCTGATCCGATGGGTACTGTGAAAAAAACCGCAGGTTCTCACTCGGAAAAGCTGCCGGCAATGTGCGTGTTCCATCATCTTTTCCCATCCAATCCTGAGTCCCTCTTTCCTGACTTAACGAAACCTGCTGACCGGTTGTGTTATTACGGAAACTTCCCGACACCGATAATGCCATTGAGTTTTCTTCTACCACATTCTTTGTATAAATACCGATAACAGCTCCTGCCATTTCTCCAGGAATTTCCGCGCTGCCTGATTTGAAGACAAGCATGCGGTCCAGTAGACTACTTGGAATCAAGTCAAATGAAAAAGCTTTTGAATCTACTTCTGTACTGGGAGCGATTACACCATTTAGCATGACCGTGCTATACCGTTCGCTCAATCCCCGCACATTTACAAAGCGATTGCCCACAATAGTTACACCCGGAACCCGACGGATAACTTGTGCCGCGTCACGGTCTTGCGATAATCTGATTTGCTGTGATGATATGCCAACCGCCACCAAATCCGATTTTTTTAATTCTGTCATTACAGAAATATCCGTATTGGTCTGCCTTCTGGCAGTGACAATCAATTCATCCAATTGTTGCACATCTTCACTGAGTGTAGTATTTAAAACTGTAGTCTGATTTGGATACACTTCCAGATTAGGGACGGTCTTTGTCTGGTAGGCAATTGAAGTAACTACCAGATTATATTTTCCGGCCTTTACATTTGGGATGACAAAATTTCCATCTATATCGGTTGAAGCTCCAATAACGGTTCCTTCAATTACCACGTTGGCTCCTATCAACCCCTCACCGTTTTTTTCATCTTTGATGGTCCCTTTAATAGTGCCTATTTGCGCATACGAAGCAAATCCTCCTATTAACAAGACCAGTAAAAACTTAATCCTAAGCATAAGTATTTATTATTTGTCACAAAGGTGACGCGACAATATTACCCCGCTGGGTAGGGTATGTTATGGAATTGTTAAAATGATCCTATAAATAATCAAAATTTGAATAAGCAAATCAGCTTATACTTACTGTTTTCTCTGATAATTCGGATGAAAATGAGGAGGTTAAAGTATAAATCAGAATTACATTGGGATAAAGATGCCTTAACGAAAATAAGATTTAATTAATGCCGGATAGTTATCCACTATTGTAATATTGTATTCAGTATCACTATTGAAATCAGCATGGCAGAAATATTAATATCCCTCCGGAAGGAAATTCAAAAGTTTGAAAAAAGCTACTCCATAATCCCAGAAGAGAGAAAGCAACTTCTGAAACAGCTTGCCGTGTTTATTGATCGTAAGCATAAGTCTGGTGAACCCGCCTGTTTAATTTTTATCTGCACGCATAACTCTCGGAGAAGTCACATCTCACAAATCTGGGCACAGGCGGCCGCTGCCTATTATAATGTTGAAGAGGTAAAGTGTTATTCCGGAGGTACGGAAGCAACTGCATTCAACCCAAGAGCAGTAAAAGCAATGAATGAAGTAGGGTTTAGTATTGTTAAAACGGACGAATCAGAAAATCCTCGATATGAAGTTCACCTTGGAGTAACAATATCTCCTCTGCTCGCATTTTCAAAAGTATATAACGATCCTTTTAATCCGTCAACGGGATTTGCCGCCATCATGACTTGCTCACATGCCGATGAAAACTGCCCGCTGGTCATTGGCGCTGAAGAAAGAATTTCTCTTCCCTTCGACGATCCAAAAGAATTTGATGGCACACCACAAGAAGCGGAGAAATATCATGAACGAATATTGGAAATTGGCCGGGAGATTTGCTATGCCTTCTCCATTATTCACATAGATAACTGATGATAGCTGCAACGATTAAATTTACATGATGAGTAGCTCGAACGATTGTCAACCAAGCAAAAGAAAGAAACTAAGTTTTTTGGATCGATTTCTTACCCTCTGGATTTTTCTAGCTATGGGGGTGGGTGTTGGAATAGGATATTTTGTTCCTTCAGCTCCTGATTTTATCAACTCCTTCCAGGCAGGCACCACCAATCTCCCCATTGCGTTTGGTTTGATTCTGATGATGTTTCCACCCTTGGCGAAAGTTCGTTATGAAGAGTTGGGCCATGTATTTAGCAACATCAAAATTCTTTCCCTTTCGCTGATCATGAACTGGATTATTGGTCCGGTGTTGATGTTTGTGCTGGCGATTACATTCCTGAGGGATGATCCTGAGTACATGATGGGATTAATTATGATTGGACTTGCACGATGCATCGCTATGGTGATTGTATGGAATGAATTGGCTGATGGCAATCGTGAATATGCGGCCGGGTTAGTCGCATTCAACAGCATTTTCCAGATCTTATTTTACAGTGTTTTTGCCTGGTTCTTTATAACTTGGCTTCCTCCACATTTAGGAATGAGCAGCTACGTGGTGAACATTACCATTGGCCAAATTGCAGAAAGCGTATTCATCTATTTAGGAATTCCTTTCGCATGCGGATTTATGACCAGATATTTTTTAAGAAAAATCAAAGGCGACGATTGGTATACGAATCAATTTATTCCTCGCATTAGCCCGATCACATTACTGGCCTTACTTTTTACGATCATGGCCATGTTTAGTCTGAAAGGACAATTGATTGTGGAAATACCATTCGATGTAGTGCGAATTGCCATTCCGCTACTGATCTATTTTGCCATCATGTTCCTGATTACTTTCTTTATCGGTAAATCATTGGGGGCCGATTATTCACAGAATGCCGCTTTATCATTTACTGCCGCAGGAAATAATTTTGAACTGGCCATTGCAGTAGCGATCGGGGTATTTGGGATCAATAGCGGCCAGGCATTTGCCGGGGTGGTGGGCCCACTGGTTGAAGTGCCCGCATTGATCGTTTTGGTGAATGTTGCTTTCTGGCTGAAGAAAAAGTTTTATAAAATTGAATCTTAAAAAGAATTAG
>JAHEMS010000228.1:3719-6060 GCA_024643595.1 Bacteroidota bacterium | reverse complement strand
TAGATTCTTTTCGTCTTTGGTAAACCCAAGTGGTGAGATCGAGCTGAAGTAAAACTTTTTATAAAATTTTTCGGGGCCGCCATACGCGGAAATCATCTCATAGATAAAGGTGCTGGAGAGCTCCGCTTTTTTTGGAAGGAGGTTATCGATACCACAGTATGTTTTCAGACGCACCGGATCTGTAAACGGAATTCCCGTGAGCCCACCACCCAGGCGGCCCGGGTTGATACCCAGGATAATCCTTCGGGTATGGATGTCACTATAATATTGAGTGTAGAATTGTTCGCATAACTGCATGACTGTTTTATCCTGGTATGGATTTAGAACATGTATCTCTTTTGGCAAGGAAGCCGGTAGCTCGAGCGAACTTAGAAATGAAATGATCTGGCCAGCAATAACGGTTTTATTTTGCATACTACTCTAACAGGAAGTCATAGATTTTTTTTGATTCCCCATTGGATCGTTTAAGCAAACGGTACAACGGCATTAACCGGTTCAATATTGGTTTTTTAAAATCCATGATTCATGAGTGGAACAATAATGTCGGGTACGATCATTGGAAATATAAGACTGACTAATAATTCCATGGGTTGGATGTTGAAACTTCAATCTACACATCGCATGTAACTTACCAAAACTGTATTTAGAGTAATCCTCCTTTTGTCCTTTTCAACATTTGCTTAAATTTCAAAAAAACCAAACGTAATGGGTATTCGAATTTTGTTTTTGTTAAGTGCTCTCCAATTTATTTCTCCGGTCATTTTTGGGCAATCGTTCGACCTTGTTATTATAAACGGAAAAATCATTGATGGAAGTGGAAATTCATGGTACTACGGAGATGTCGGCGTAAGCCAGGGTAAGATTACTTTTATTGGGAAGCGTGAAAGTTACCATTCAAAAAAGATGATCGATGCCAAGGGACTTATTGTTGCTCCCGGATTCATTGATGTGCATGCTCATATTGAAGGAGGTGAATTTGTTTCGCCAACAGCAGATAATTTCATTTATGATGGCGTTACTTCAGTCGTTACAGGCAACTGCGGAGGATCTAATCTTGACGTAGGCAACTATTTTGAACGGATTGATTCTATTGGGCTTTCCTTGAACATCGCGACACTCATAGGACATAATACGGTTCGCAGGGCGGTGTTACAGGATGACAATCGGGAGCCAACCAGGGAAGAACAAAAGCAGATGGAGTTGTTAGTGGAAAGAGCCATGAAAGAAGGTGCGGTAGGTTTTTCCACGGGTCTGATTTACGTTCCTGGTACCTATGCTAAAACGGATGAAGTGGTATCTCTTGCGAAAGTTGCCGCTACCTATAATGGGATGTATGCCTCACACATACGAGACGAAGCAGATAAGGTGGATGAGGCCATAGGTGAAGCAATCGCTATAGGACGTGAGGCGAATATTCCCGTTGAGATTTCGCATTTTAAAGTTACGTACAAACCAAATTGGGGTCGCTCTTCAGAGACCATCGGATTAGTTGAGCGTGCTCGAAAAGAAGGTCTTGACGTAACGATAGATCAATACCCATACATAGCAAGCAGTACTTCGCTAGACACCACCTTACCCACCTGGGCTTTTGGGGGAGGACGGGATTCCTTAAAGTTCCGTCTCAGCGATCCCGCCATCCGGGAAAAAATCAAGCAGGAAATGCTTAAAGAATTGAAAGAAAAGAAATTGAAGAACTACAGCTATGCCCAGGTAGCCCGCTATGAACCAAATGCTGCGTATAATGGCAAAAACATTTCGGAGGTCAATAAGCTAACCGGAAGACCACCAAAGGCAAAGTATGAAGCAGAAACCATTCTTGAAATGGTCGCAGCGAATAACCGAACACAAATGGTCTTCTTTAGCATGGATGAAAAGGACCTAACCAATATTCTCCGATATCCTTTTAATATGATAGCTTCTGATGCTGGCATTGTCAGCTTTGGTTCGGCTATGCCTCACCCAAGAGCGTATGGAACCAATGCACGAGTCTTGGGTCGCTATGTGAGGGAACAAAAAATAATACGCCTGGAAGAAGCAATCCGTAGAATGACTTCGTTGCCAGCCAGGAAATTTAACTTGCGCGATCGTGGTTTATTACTGGAAAGCTTTGCAGCCGATATCGTTATATTTGATGAGCATACGGTGGGCGATGTGGCCACGTTTACAAATCCTCACGCATTTTCAAAGGGTTTTTCCTACGTCCTTGTGAATGGCGAACCAGTGGTTGAAAATGGAAAGCACACGGGCAAGCGCAGTGGACAGCCATTGAAAGGGCCGGCAGCCCGATAATTATTACTCCAGCAACTTCAGCAGTTTTTCAATCGATTCCTTATTTTTTTCC
>JAHEMS010000228.1:0-3709 GCA_024643595.1 Bacteroidota bacterium | reverse complement strand
GTTATTAATGATGCCCTGCTTCTCCCGCGTTGTCAATCGCCAGCTAAGGGATGCTCGAGCACTGTTGTTTCGGATGCTATCCATTCCATGCAGAATTGGTGAATAGCTTTCAGACTGGTATTCCACGTCAATCCGGTCAATGGGCAATGGCAACCAGGAATGAGCCTGCCCAATCAGCATATCGCTGGTAATGTCCTGGAAGTTTTCAAAATTATTATAGACACTACTGATCGGTTGCGTCACGTTATCGATGATGGTCTGCGAACTTTTTTCGTTAATCGGGTGAAGCTTGGGTGAATCCCGAATGGATACAAAGACTACTCCGGATGTGTTTTCTTTTACCCATTCCCGGAATGCATAAAGGAAACGCACCGCATCTGACATCCCAAAATTATCTGAAATACCGGCATCCATAATCTGGATGGGAGGTAGTGTGGGCAAGGTTGTGTTGGGTGTAATGTAGGGAAAAGTCGCACTCATGCGCAACGCTGAAAGAAACCGCAGATCATCGGCATCCTGTTCTTTAAAGAAGCGATGAAAATCAATCCCGCTCACTTTGGCCTGATGATAGTTTTCAAAATTTTCGACTTCAGAATTCATAAAGGAAACAGACCGGGAGGCGATATAAAGTTTACGACCGTCATTAATGACCGTGGGCGAAAGAATGATCATTGGAATAGTTCCTGAACTTTCATCCTTGGCATACTCACGAATGGGTTTATCCATCAGCCCCTCGGTGATCTGGTTGAGTTGATCTTCAAAGGTAAAAGCTCGATCACGGGTGTAGGCTTTTCCAGCGTATTCAAATTTGGTTAACCCGATGAAAATATCATTAGCCAGCAAACTGAAGATGAGCGGATTCAAATTGTCGGTTGAGATTTTTTGGCGGTGGATGGCGGCATACGGGTTGACGGATTCTCCCAGCTGCTCTCGTAATTTAAGCTCGCGAAAGTAACTGGCCCCAATAAGTCCTCCAGACGCACCCGTTATCAATACACTGCTTTTAATGAACTTACCGTTCGAAAGGCTATCGATAGTTTGCATGGTGTTGAGTGTCCAGAGGGAAGCACGTTTGCCACCGCCACTGGCACATATAAACACCATCTTGGGTTTACGGTCAAATTTCTTACGCCAGTTATCCAGTTGAGGAAGTAAAGCTGTCCGGTCTTTTTCCATGCTGGCGCTGTCCACCAGAAGTTGAAGTGTCCGGGTTGAATATTCCGCGGGATCAACTTCATAATTCAATCCAAAGGCTTCGTATTTTTTATCAAAATAATCTTCACCCACCAGATGATTTACAATAAGAAAAAAAATCAGGGCAACCGTGGCAGACCATCCACCAAACCAATAGGAAAATGCGCCGGCTAGCATAACAAAAATGGTAAGGAAAATAATAAATGTGCCGGCAGCAGGAAGTTGGAAGGAGGGATTATCCTTAAACATCCCTAAGATAAGCACCAGGATAAAAATGAAAACTTCGATGATTACAATGTTGAAATGATTCTGATCAAATACCTGAATGATGGTATTACGGTCATAAAATGTGGTGGCGTCTACCGGCTTGACCTGCAGATAGCTATTAAGGTAATAGTCTACGCGTACCTGTTTCTTACGAGCGATATCTATCTTCCGCATGGCACTGGCACGGGTTACCTTAACATTTTGTTTAATCTGTTCGTCAATGCGGCATACAACATATCGGAAAATATCTTTGTTGGTCAATCGAAAGTAGATGGAAAAGATAAATGTCATAACCAGGTAACCTAAAAATAAACCGCCCAGGTTTATAAGTAATCCAGTTTTTGAAGTGTACTCATTGGCGATCTGAAAACTGATGATTTGATATACATAAGTGATCAGAAAAATCACTGGAATCACGCTGTTGTTTATGGTGAATTTTTTGAAAGGACTGGGCAGTGTACCCACAAATGAAAAGCGGTGCCCATCAGAAATGTAGCACGTGATATGAAAAGCCATGGTAAAACCAGCCGTAAGCATGCCCATAATCATAAAACTGACAAAACCTACGGTATTCAGATATTCAGGATCCAGGAAGAGATAGGGTATGCCAAGGTATTTACCAAAATTGCCGGTGATCATGGTAAATAGAATAATCCAGCATAGCATCAGCACATGATTTCGTCTGATGTTGTTCAATAATAGCTGAACTGGAAAGGAGTAAAATAACCGGGAAATAAAAAGGGACAGTTTTCTCATGCTTTTCGCTTTTACAAGTTATTAAAAATCAATTACTAAACAGCCTTCCTGTTCTAAATAAGAAAAACAATTAGAGGACGGATGTAAAGTTTTATATTCGTAACCCGAACCATTAACAGTTTCTATTTTTGTCTGCACTCTTTACTATTTATCGTTCCTCAGCCGGCTCTGGTAAAACCCGCACACTCGCTAAAGAATACCTTAAGCTGGCGCTTCAATCAAGGGCGGGTTACTTCAAGCATATTCTGGGTGTAACCTTTACGAATAAGTCAACACAGGAAATGAAAGATCGGATCCTGGCTTATCTTAATGATTTTTCGCTAGGAGTGCAAAATGAGTTATCTAAAGAATTGCAAGATGAATTGCGACTTGACCCACAGACATTTCAAAATTATGCGGACGAGGTGCGGGCGCAGTTACTTCACAACTATGCCCAGTTTTCCATCAGTACCATTGATGCGTTTTTTCAGAAGGTAATTCGCTCCTTCACACGGGAAGCAGGCCTGGCTGGTGATTACCGGCTTGAGGTGGAAAATGACCCCATCATGGAAGAGGTAATTGATACCTTGATTGATGAGCTTGGCAATAATGAATTGCTTACGGATTGGGTAATTAAGTTTGCTCACCAGGAGCTGGAAAACGAGCGCGCCTGGGACGTGCGGCGTAGCCTGCTTGAATTTTCCAGACAAATATTCAGAGATGAATTCAAAGCCATTGAAGGCGAACTCAACGAACGCACTTCAAATCCGGAATTCTTCAGAAACCTGTTAGCCGAGTTAGTTAAATCCAAGCAGTCATTTTTAAACACGGTTAGGGCAAAGGCAACAGAAGCGATTAAACTCATCATGGCCAATCATTATACATTGGATAATTTTAAGTATGGCGGGGGTGGGGCGTTCAGCTATTTGATAAAACTTTCGAAAGTAGAATCGATAAGCGACTTTAATGAAAAAGAAAAGGGAAAACGTGCTGAAGGTGATTACCAGGTAAGTGCTAATTGGCCGGCTAAAGATTTTGCAAACAAAAAGGCCCTTCAAGAATTGGCGGAAAGCAAATTGATACCGTTGTTGAATGAAATACTTGATTTCAGGGAAAAGAATTATAAGGTAGCCCTATCCGCGGAAGTGGTGATGAGCAACTTCTATGCTTTCGGACTAATAGCCGATATCGCACGAAAGCTAAATGACTATAAAAATGAAAACAGCATCATGCTGTTGTCGGATGCACCGTATTTCCTGAATGGTGTTATTCAGGATAGCGACACTCCTTTTATCTATGAAAAAGTAGGTTCTTTTTACAAGAATTTTCTTATCGATGAATTTCAGGATACCTCACGCATGCAGTGGGAAAATTTTTTTCCACTGCTTACCAATGCCCTGGATCAAGGAGATCGCAGCCTGATTGTAGGCGATGTGAAGCAGGCGATATATCGCTGGCGGGGAGGTGATCTCTCCTTGTTGCAGCAGGAAGTTGAGTCACTGATTGGTAAAAA
>JAHEMS010000227.1 GCA_024643595.1 Bacteroidota bacterium | reverse complement strand
GACATGCGAAAACCAAAAAATGATAAATACCCGACTGGCAGTGATTCCGGCAAGGGCATGAGCACAATCCTGATTAAAAAAAATACGTGGCAGGAATGCGTCATTCATACTTCGCTGGAAAATTTTGATTTTATTCCTTCTGGCCCACATCCGCCAAATCCTTCTGAACTATTAGCGAATGATGAATTTACCGAGTTTTTGAATGAGCTTAAAAAATACTATGAGTTTATTATCATTGATACACCACCAGTAGGGTTAGTCACTGACGGAGTGATGGCCATGAAACGCTCAGATGTTTCCATCTATGTTTTCCGGGCCAACTATTCGAATATGGAATTCATGCATAACTTATTCAGAACGGTAACCCTTAACAAATTAAAAAATGTGGCCGCTGTGCTGAATGCCATGCCGGTAAAATCGAAGAATTACGGTTATGGATATTATGAAGACCGGACACCTTTAAAAAGACGTTGGAAGAAATTATTTAGAATATCGTGATCTCTTTCTTTAAGAAAAAAAGTGAATCAATCTCACAAGTCATCAAAACCGACATGCACTCACATCTGCTTGCCGGCTTGGATGATGGTGTAAAAACACATGAGGAGGCTTTATTATTAATTCAGAATTTTTCACGTCTCGGCTACAAAAAGATAATCACCACACCACATATTATGAGTGATTATTACCGTAATGAACCCGAGCAAATTATTGCAAAATTAAGGGAGCTGAATCAAGTATTGAAAGAAAACCAGATTCCTATAACCGTTGAAGCGGCCGCTGAATATTACCTGGATGAAAGTCTTATCGATAAAATCAATGAGCAGGAAAAACTCCTTACGTTTGGATCAAATTACTTGCTTTTTGAAACAAATTTTTTCTCAGAGCCTTTTCAATTGAACGAGTTTATCTTTTCGGCGATAACCCATGGTTACAAACCTATCCTCGCGCATCCAGAACGCTATCAATATATGACATTAAATAAAGCTGAAGAACTTAAAGATAGGGGTGTCTTACTCCAGTTAAATATTCCATCTATTGTTGGTTATTATGGAAAACCGGTAGAACGCATGGCTATAAAATTGATTGAAGCCGGCTGGATTGATCTTATTGGAAGTGATTGCCATAACCAATTACAGTTCAATGCCCTTGAAGATGCATTCAAAAACAAAAATTTCAAAAAAGTTTTAGATTTGCGCTTACTTAATAATCTCATTTAAATGATTGTTGTTACCGGGGCCAACGGACTTTTAGGAAGTCACCTTCTTAGAAGATTAGTAATGGAAAATGTTCCGGTAGTTGGAATAAAAAAGCCAGGAAGTAAAATATCCCATCTCAATGATGTTCAGCAAATAGAATGGCGTGATGCCGACCTACTTGATTCAGAGTCAATGCAAGAGGCATTTCAAGGTGCCACGACGGTAATTCATACGGCTGCGCAGGTTTCGTTTAATCCACGTGCCAGAAATAAAATCATAGCGGTAAATGAAGGCGGAACCAGAAACGTAGTAAATGCCTGCCTTGTGCTCAAGGTCAATCACTTGATACACATCAGTTCAGTAGCTGCCATCGGAAGGCTTAAAGGATTCCAGCACATCGATGAAGAAAGTAAATGGGTATCTGGAGAACTAAACACAGATTATGCAGAATCCAAATATCTTGCTGAATTAGAAGTATGGCGTGGCCATGAAGAAGGCCTGAAAATTTCAATAGTAAATCCATCTGTTATTCTTGCTCCTCCAAATCTTACTAAAAGCAGTGCACAGATTTTTCATTACGTATTAAAAGAAAAAAGATTTTATACAGAGGGACAGATAAACTATGTGGATGTGCGTGATGTGATTGAAATTATATGGCAAATGTATAGTCAAAAAATCTATGGAGAACGATTCATTGCCAATGCCGGTCATACCACATTCAATAATCTGTTTTATCAAATTGCACAGCGTTTTAATAAGCGCCCTCCTTCTATAAAAATACCGGCTTTACTGCTTTGGGGGTTAGCCGGATTTGAGGAACTGCGCAGCCGAATAACCGGTAATGATCCACTCATCACCCGTCAATCCACTAAATTAGCTAGGGAATATTTCTATTATTCAAATGAAAAAGCTACCCGGAAATTTAAATTTGAGTTTCATAGCCTCGAAAACACGCTTGATTGGTGTCGTAAAGAGTATTCGGGAGCTTATACTACAAACATTTAAAAAGTGCAACCTTGATCCACTGCAATTATTCCCGGAAATTTGTAGTGATCTTTTTAGTTAAAACCAAATTTGCCTAATTTAGGTAAACCCTTTTACGGATGGCCCAGGAATTCAGAAAGAGACAAGAAGAAGAGGAGTTGATCAGGCGCTACGAAGAAAATCTTAAGCACAATAAGACCGATTTCTTTGATATTGATTCGTATGAAACAATCATCAGCTATTACCTGGAGAAGAGTAAGTTTAAACGTGCTTTAACGGTTGTCGATCAAGCCAAAGAACAATATCCTTTCTCCACTGAATTGCTTACCCTTAAGGCACAAATATTAACCAATCTCCAGCGCTATGAAGAAGCACTCGAGTTATTGGAGCAAACTAAAAATCTTAACCCACAGGATCTGGAAGTACATCTTTCTATTGGTTCCATACTATCGCTGCAAGGTAAATATGAGGAGGCAATTACTTTATATGAGGAGGCGCTGACTTTTGCTGAAGAAGAAAAAGATGAAATCTATTACAACATCGGCCTTGCTTATCAAAGTATGGAGAAATATGATCAGGCCATTGAAGTCTATAAAAAATCAGTTGAGGAAAATATAAGCCACGAAGGCTCATTATATGAACTTGCTTTCTGCCTGGATGTAGTAGGTCAGTTGGAAGGTAGTCTTTCCTACTACAAGAAGTTTATTGATGAAGATCCGTATTCAGCTGCTGCCTGGTATAACCTGGGAATTGTGAGCAATAAGTTGGAACGTTTTGATGAAGCTATTGAAGCGTATGAATTTGCTATTGCAATCGATGAGAATTTTGCTTCCGCCCATTTCAACATGGGAAATTCATTTATGAATCTTGAGCAATATGATAAGGCGCTAGACGAATTTAAAAAAACTATTGAAATTGAAGGCCCAAGTCCAGAAGTGTACTGCTGCATGGGTGCCGCTTATGAAAACCTAGAACAATACGACTTAGGCTTAAAATATTTTCAGAAATCATCAAAGTTGGATCAACTTTATGATGAAGCCTGGTTTGGGGCTGGTAGTTGTCTTGAAAAACAAGAGAAATGGCATCAGGCGCTTCATTTTTTCAATAAGGCCATAAAAATCAACGGTCATAACGCAGAGTATTGGAAAGCAGCGGCCCACGCTGAATTCAAAATTGGAAATATCATTTCCAGTATAAGCGCCTACGAAGAGGCGAGCAACCTCAGTCCTGATGACAAGGAAATTTGGCTCAATTGGTCTTTCATATATTTCGAGCAAGGCGAACATGATAAGGCGATTGAAACCTTGCTTCAAGGGATGAGTGAACTACCCGATGAGTCCGAGTTTTTTTACCGCATGACCGTTTATTTAATTGAAGCTGGTAAGTTTAAGGAAGCACTGAATTATCTCGAAAATGCGTTAATTTTGAATTTCGAAGGGCATGTAATGCTTTTTGATTTTTTTCCAAAAATTGAAACCCAAAAGGCCCTTTACAAGATAATTGAACAGTTTAGAAAAGAAGACCCCTCATGAACTACCTCCTCAAAAACTTACCTGAGCGATCAAAAAAACCAAGGCAATCCGGTTTTACCATGGCTATGGATAAAGGCCTTAGCGTTCGCGAAGCTGAAGATTTTATGAGTATTGCTTCTGAACATGTGGACATTGTTAAACTTGGTTGGGGAACATCATTTGTCACTCCCAATGTTAAGGATAAAATTAAAGTATATAATGACGCAGGGATTCCTTGTTACTTTGGCGGAACCTTATTTGAAGCATTTATTATACGCGATCAGTTCGATGATTATCGTAAAGTGCTGGATAAGTTTGGAATGACATACGCTGAGGTTTCGGATGGCTCCATTGACCTTGAACATGATAAAAAACTGGAATTCATCAGTAAACTTGCTGAACAGGTTACGGTACTGTCAGAGGTAGGCTCAAAAGATGCTGATAAAATCATTCCTCCTTACAAATGGATTGAATTAATGCAGACTGAGCTGGAAGCTGGAGCATGGAAAGTAATTGGAGAAGCACGCGAAGGAGGAAACGTTGGCCTTTTCCGTTCAACTGGTGAGGTACGTTCAGGATTAGTTCAAGAGATTCTCACAAAAATACCTTTTGAAAAAATAATCTGGGAGGCACCTCAAAAAGCACAGCAGGTTTGGTTTATAAAACTACTAGGGGCCAATGTTAACCTGGGTAATATTGCGCCCAATGAAGTGATCCCTCTCGAAACAATCAGACTTGGTTTGCGTGGCGATACTTTCCTTCACTTCCTTGGATTAGAACGTAAAAAAGACAACACAGCACCACCCTTTCACGCAGATTAACCAATTTGAGAACTCCCAAAGATTTTCTCCTCCTCTACACAAAGGGTTTGTGCATGGGTACCGCTGACGTAATTCCCGGTGTATCAGGTGGGACAGTTGCTTTTATAACCGGAATCTATGAAGAACTTCTCAATTCAATAAAATCAATTGATAAGGAAGCGATGGAGCTATTGCTCAAACTAAAAATTACTGATTTCTGGAAGAAAATTAATGCTCCGTTTCTGATTAGCGTATTTGCAGGAATAGTCACCAGTTTGGTTTCATTAGCCCGATTGATGACTTACCTGCTAGAACATCATCCTATTCAAATATGGTCTTTCTTTTTCGGCCTGATTATGATCTCATCACCATTAATTTTGAGAGATATAAGAAGATGGGACATGGGTACAGCCCTTTCATTTCTTATGGGTATTGTTATCGCCTATTTCATAACCATATTATCCCCAACAGAAACTCCCACTAATCTTCCATTTGTATTTCTTTGCGGATCCTTGGCCATTTGCGCCATGATTTTGCCTGGAATTTCTGGTGCTTTTATCCTCTTGTTGATAGGCAAATATGAATACATGATTTCTGCACTTATTGATTTCAATATCCCCATAGTAAGTGTTTTTGCCTTGGGTTGTATTTTTGGTCTTTTTGTTTTTTCCCGGCTTTTAAGTTGGATACTTTCTCACTATCGCTATATCACACTGGCAGTGCTTGCCGGATTTATGATTGGTTCACTTAATAAAGTCTGGCCCTGGAAAGAAGTAACGCTTTTTAGAATAAACCACGAAGGAATACGTGTTCCTGCCTTTGACCGTAGTGTATGGCCTTCCGTTTATTTTGAAAAGACCGGGCAAGACCCATTATTATTTAATGCAATACTTTTCGCAGCGATAGGCATTCTTCTTGTGGTTACCATAGAGAAAATTGCGATCTACCTAAAATCAAAATCCTAGACAATTATGGAAAAAAAATATGGGCTCATTGGGGCAACCGTAAGTCATTCTTTTTCAAAATCATATTTTGATGAAAAGTTTTTTCGTGAAGGATTAAGAGATTATCACTATGATCTATATTCTTTGCCAAAGATTGATGACCTAAAAAAACTATTAGAAGAAACGCCTGAATTAGAAGGGCTCAATGTAACTATACCCTACAAAGAACAAGTCGTTAAATTCTTAAATGAAATTGACCCTGAAGCAAAAAAAATTGGAGCAGTTAATGTGATCAAAATTAAAGAAGGAAAACTCAAAGGATTCAATACGGATAGCATTGCCTTCTACGAAACGTTAAGGAAATGGTTTCCGGGAACTGACCAATCAAAAGCATTAATACTAGGTACAGGAGGATCTGCTAAAGCAGTACAACAGGCACTAAGAAAACTCTCCATATCATTTAAAACGGTTTCCCGAGAAAAGGGAAAAGCAGATTATATTTATGAGGACTTGGAGAAAGACCACAAGATTATTTTGGGGGTCCAACTAATCATAAACACTACGCCGCTAGGCATGTCTCCAAATACCAATAGCTCACCTCCTATTAATTATGAATCTTTAACACCGGATCATTATGT
>JAHEMS010000226.1 GCA_024643595.1 Bacteroidota bacterium | reverse complement strand
ACCCCTGCGTTTATGCAGACAATAAGGGCTGCTCTCGCCGTGCGCCTAAAGGAACAAATAGGAACAGCAAGAATTGAACACCGTGAGGCCCAACTGCTTGAAATCGCCTTCGCAGGATTATCCGTTATACCAGGCCTAAATATATTGGCTCCAAAAAATAAAGAAAGGCTGGGTGTAATCTCCTTTTATATCGATAATCTGCATTACAATTTCATTGTGCGCGTTCTAAGTGATCATTTTGGTGTCCAGGTAAGAGGCGGATGCTCGTGTGCCGGAACTTATGGACATTACCTGTTACATGTTGATCAGGAATATTCAAATAAGATTACCAACAAGATTAATTCTGGTGATCTCTCTGAAAAACCAGGTTGGGTTCGACTTTCGTTACATCCGGTAATGACACATGAAGAGGTTCATTACATTGTTGAAGCTATTGAACAAGTTGCATTGCATCCAGAAAAGTGGATAAATCTATATAAATATTCTTCTCATACCAATGAATATCATCCGGTCCAGGAAAATCATAATATGAAAGCCCAATTGAATAATTGGTTTAACCTGAATGTCGGCTAACCACTGGAAAGAAGACATTTATTTGATGTTTACATAACCTCATGATAGGAAAATACGCTTTTGTGTTATCGCTTGCGATAATTATCCTACAATCCTGTTCCGCGCCCACTGCTGAAAAGCGGTCTAATGCGAGTGACAACATTTCGATAGCCGAGAAAATGGCAACAGGAACTATTTATGAAGTCAACATTCGCCAGCATACCCATGCGGGAACCATAAATGCTTTCATCAGCGACCTACCTCGACTAAAAGAATTGGGTATTGAGATGCTTTGGATAATGCCTATTCAACCCATTGGAATTGTAAACCGAAAGGAGCCATTAGGTTCTTATTATTCTATTCGAGATTACGCTGCAGTAAATCCAGAGTTTGGCACGGAGGAAGACTTTAAAAGCCTGGTTCAGAAGACGCACGAATTAGGAATGTATCTAATCCTGGATTGGGTGCCCAACCATACTGCATGGGATCATGCCTGGATAACAGAACACCCTGAATACTATGCACACGATAATCTTGGAAACATTGCTCATGAAGCTGACTGGACAGACATTGCATTACTAGACCACACCATACCAGCTACCCGAGCAGCTATGATTAGTGACATGAAATATTGGATTGATAATTTTGGAATTGATGGGTTCCGCTGCGATCATGCTGGTCATGAGATACCATTGTACTTCTGGGAAGAAGCCCGGACAGCAATCGATCCGGAAAAAAAACTCTTCTGGTTAGCCGAATGGGATGGAGCTCGTATGCATTTACAATTTGATGCTACCTATGCCTGGCCACTTCTAGACCTCACATACGAAATGGCAGATGGTAAGGCCAATGCTAACGATTTAGACAAATGGATACAACATGATTTAAAAGAATATGGTCAAATACCTTTGCGACTTACGATGATTACCAATCATGATAAAAATAGCTGGGAAGGAACTGAGTTTGAACGTTATGGTCAGGGCGTAAAGACCTTTGCTACATTCATCTTTACTGCTTATGGTTTGCCCATGCTATATTCCGGGCAGGAAGTGGGGTTGAATAAACGTTTGAGTTTTTTTGAAAAAGACAGCATCGATTGGAGTGATCCTAATCAATTTCAACCTTTTTATAAAAAACTCATCGTGCTTCATGCCAGCAACGAGGCGTTGTGGAGTGGTCGGTTTGGCGGAAAGGCCGAACGCATCAATAACCAAGACCCAAATGTTTATGCATTTAAGCGAACGAAAGGAAATAATACTGTAATTGTTGCTTTAAACTTTTCAGCAGACCAGCAAGAGTTGCATTTGACTGATCAGCTTGTGGCAGGAAATTATGAAGATTACTTTACGGGTAATGAGTATGAATTTTCAACGTCCAAACCATTGGCACTTGCACCTTGGCAATATTTGGTTTTTGTCAGAAATTCGAAATAATCCGATTTTCACTTTTGACTATTTATAAAATAAGAAGCATTTTCTTTTGATGGAAAACACTAAAGTATTTGGGCTTATTCTGGCTGGTGGTAGAAGTAGTCGTATGGGTTACGACAAAAGTAAAATTGAATACCATCATAAACCACAAATCGTTTTTATCAATGATTTGTTATTAAATCATTGTGAAAAGGTATTTCTATCAACAAATAAAGAGAATTCTGAAACTTCATTAATAATAGATAGTCTTCCGGATTTATTTGAGCTTAAAAGCCCTCTCAATGGAATCCTCACAGCCTTTAATCACCATGTCAAAAACGCGTGGCTAACCATACCCTGCGACATGCCATTAATTGATAATTCATTGATATTGTATCTTTTGCAAAGCCGCAATAAAGAAAAGGTTGCAACATGCTTCATCGATTCAGATAATCAATTTCCAGATCCACTATTCGCAATCTGGGAGCCTAAGGCCGCGCTCTTGTTGTCTGACTATTATAGAAAAGGAGGTATAAGTCCAAGAAAGTTTCTTATGAATAATGATGTGGCCATTATTAAATCACCCGACCCACAAAAGTTGATCAATATAAATACACCAGAAGAATTAACAAGGTATCATCAATCCCAAAGGAAGGTAAATTAATCTGTTATTTTTTTTTAGTAAACTGTTCATCAATCATTCCAAGCATGGCCATCATGGTAGGGAATCCAATGGTTGGGAGTGTCAGTATCGCTACATGCTCCATTTCTTCCCTTGTAACACCAGCATCAATTGCTTTCCTGACATGCGATTTAAAGGCGCTTTGAAATAGGTGACTTCCTGAAATAGCCATTTTTACGAGTGTGCGCTCTCGTTCGTCAAGCGGACCCTGATTATGAACCGCTTCCCCCAATTTTTCATATTGCTCACCAACCTCAGGATACTTCTTGAGAAAGGCAGTATAAAACGAAGGAACTTTACTAGTCCTTTTCTTTTTAGAAATTTTCATTGATAAGAGTAGTGATCGTAAACTGACGAGTTAATAATGTTTCTAAATTATCTGTTTGATAAAAATAAATAATTTAAAACTTGTTCAAGTATAAAATTATTATTTAATTCAATCAATCAAAAACAACCCCCACAAAAAATGGAGTCAGTAAGAAGACAAATCAGTTACAGTAAATTAGGTAAAGTTGCCGAAGTGTTTTCCGGATTAGCGCATCCAACAAGAATTGAAATTCTTGAAATCCTTGAGTGCGGTAAAGTCTTTTCAGTAGGAGAAATACTAAGTGAAATTACAGCGATCGACCCTTCATTGCTAACGCATCACTTAACAAAGATGAAACATCTTGGGATTTTGAAATCGTACAAAGAAGGGAGAAATGTTTATTATCAACTGGCTATGCCTGAAATAACAGCGGTACTTGATTGTATTCAGGATTGTAAAATTAAAATTTAAATGTAAAAAGTAACGAAAACATAAAGCAATGGGAACGGCAACAAAAGTATTGGATTGTTCGGGTCTAATGTGCCCGATGCCAGTGGTTAAAACAGCTAAGGCAATGAAAGAAATGGCCATTGGCGATACGCTCGAAATGATTTCCACTGATCCAGGGTCGATGCCGGATATGAAAGCATGGGCTAATCAGACAAAACATGAATTATTAGAAGCCCATGAAAATGCTGGTAAGTTCACTTTCTTAATTAAGAAAACTCACTAAAAATCAATAGCCATGGCAAACGGAACTAATAAACTGGCACTGATAGCATCAAGAGGTTCCCTCGATTGGGCCTATCCCCCATTTATCCTGGCAACTGCTGCTGCAGCAATGGGATGGGATGTTGGTATATTCTTCACATTCTATGGATTACCACTCCTTAAAAAAGATTTGAACGCTAAAGTATCTGCATTGGGCAATCCAGCTATGCCGATGAAAATGCCCTTCGGGCCGCAATCATTTCAAAATATCAATTGGCCTATGCCTAATGTTTTGATGGCAGGCATACCAGGATTTGAAGACGTGGCTACCAGTATGATGAAAAAGACTTTTAAAAATAAAGGAGTCGCTTCAGTCAAAGAATTACGGGATATGGCTATTGACCTGGATGTGCGCCTTATTGGATGCCAGATGACGATGGACGTGTTTGGTTTTAAAAAAGAGGATTTTATCGATCAAGCAGAAATCGGAGGAGCTGCGACCTTCCTAGAATTTGCTTCCGATGCGAACGTGAGTTTATTTACATAATGCCCATGCCGATTCGGTGGATCGATGCAGGGCGTGTAAGCCACATTCGTTCGCAAAGCATTTACCACGGTCTCGGATACGCACAAACACCTGAAACTACCAACACAGTAGTAATGGTGATTCCTGAAGAGCCATACTTGTGTATCGGTTACTTTCAGGACGCGACAAAAGAAGTTAACCTCAGCTATTGTCGTGATAACAGTTTGCCTGTGATCAGGAGGGAAACAGGTGGAGGAACAGTGTATATTGATTCAGGTCAGCTCTTTGTACAATGGATTTGCCAACCTGGATTTCTTCCGCGTAAAGTGGAACAAAGGTTTCAGCTTTTTAATAAAGTGATGACTGAAACTTATAAGTTCTTTGGCATACAGGCGTATCACTATCCGGTAAACGATGTTCATGTTAACGGGAAGAAGATTGTTGGAACGGGTGCCGCAACGATTGGCAATGCGGAAGTTGTCACCGGAAACTTTCTCTATGATTTTGATATAGAGATCATGACCCAGGCACTGAAGACTCCGAATGAGGAATTCAGAAATGCACTTCGAAACAGTTTGGACAATTACATGACGTGGATAAAGAGGGAATTGAAGCATCCACCCTCCTATTTTGAGATTATTCAGACGTACAAAAAACGATGCGAACAAATACTGGACACACCAATTGTTGATGGCAATTTCACGGAAGATGAAATGCAGGCAATTATACTGGCAGAAGAAAAACTACAGCAGAACGATTGGCTTCACTCGATTAAATCTTCGCCTTCCAGAAACAAGTTGGTAAAAATTCATGCTGGTGTTTGGATTGGATGGATGGTACATGAGGTTGAGGATTTCTCGATCCAGGTATTTTCGCAAATGTGCCATAATGCCATTGAGATGATTCGATTTTATCTTCCGATTTCTTGCAAATCTGACTGGGACATAAGTCAACTCGAAAAAGATCTGATTAACGTACCGCTTGTTGATGGCGAGATCAGAGATAGAATCAGAAGTTTCTTCGACAAAACGAATCAATCAGATACTATCATTTCTATTGACCATTGGACAATGTCCGTAATGCAAATAAAAAAGGAAGTACAAAAGGTTAGTGGCCATGCCTGATTTGAATGGTGAAATTGTCACGGCTACTGAGGTGGCCCGTTTTTATAGGCAATATCCGGGGTTCTGGTTCTTGCTTGAAGTTTTGAAATTAAATGATTTGAAAAAGGCAGCAGTGTTGCGTGTGGTGAAGTATGATAAGGATAAAGAGGTATTACGCGAATATCTGCTGGATGAACTTACAGACTTGAATAGTAAATACATTTTTGTATACGCAGATCCAGACGGGAAATGTGAAATATGAGCTAAGAAGTTATTCAATTCACAATTAAAAAGGACTAATTATGGCTGACGATCATGAAGGAAAAAAAATCCTGGTCATTCAAACACATGGTGTAGAAACACCCACCCGAACATACTCTCCCCTATTTTATGCGATGGCGGCCGCGGCCATGGAAATGGAAGTAATGGTTTGGTTTACCATGAACGGAACGAATCAGTTGAAAAAAGGCGAAGCGGAAAAAGTTCAATTGGATAAAACCAGTAATGTCACACTCAAAACAATGCTTCAGATGGCTTTGGATTCTGATGTGAAACTGAGGGTTTGTCAGCAGAGTCTTGAACTGTGGAATATGAAACCCGCAGATCTGATCGAAGGTGTTGAAATATTGGGAGCAACCAGTATCATAGACCTGGCTCTTACCAATGACCACACCATGTACTTCTAATTTACATATGAACAATAAATACTTAAACATATGGCACACGAAAAAATAAATGAATGTGTTATCCTAAAGGACCTCTATTATTCTGTAGAGGACAATACCTGGATTC
>JAHEMS010000225.1 GCA_024643595.1 Bacteroidota bacterium | reverse complement strand
TGAGAGCACATCACGTAAAGATCATCGGCTACCGGAACTAAATGAATTTGTTGACGAATACTGGAAGCTCCGCTATCGCAGAACCATTCAATCCTGGAAGAGTAGCAAAATGCCATTGCCTGTTACTCACAAGCTTGTTGATGAGGATCACGATGACATTCTTCAGTTTTTATTGAGAAGGGACTTACTTAATCGTGAAGATGATAAAGTTAAAATTGTTTATCACCCCGATTTTATTAGTTCGACAAATCCACTCTTTGGTATGGATTATAGTCAATTTGTGAGAGGTTGCCACCTTGGAATCTTTCCTAGTTATTATGAACCCTGGGGCTATACTCCGCTGGAATGCATGGCCAGTGGAGTTCCCGCAGTTACCAGCGACCTTAGTGGTTTTGGAGATTACCTGCTCCGCAATATGCCTGACCACGAAAAAGGTGGAACGTTTGTAGTAGAAAGAGGAAAACGTACTTTCGATTGGAGCGCCAAACAACTCGCAGCTTTCTTATACAAATTTTTGCAACAAGATCGCCGAAGCCGGATCATGCAGCGCAATAATGTAGAAAACTATTCTTCCGCTTTTGATTGGGAAAACCTGATCAAGCATTATGAAGAAGCCTATCATGTTGCTTTAAAAAATTAACTCATTGAATTATTCGGTCTATCCAGTTACTGATTTGGTCTGCTAACATTGGTATCGCTTTCTGCTTTGGCATTTTGAATGCATGATCCCCACCCTCCAGTTTAACCAGTGTTGATAATGGCAATGCGTTGCATACGCCTTCCAGTAAACTCCAGGTGGCTAATGCATCTTTTGTGCCCTGAAGAAATAACATTGGCAATTTTAATTGATGAAGGTGATCCGCTCTTTCTATTGCAGGTTTACCAGCTGGATGTAAAGGAAATCCCACGAAAATGATGCCCCTGACATTTGGTATTTCGTGGTTAGATAAAAATTGAGAAGTCATTCTGCCTCCGAACGACTTGCCCCCGGCAAACAATGGAAGTTCCGGAGAATGTTCAGCGGCTTTATGTATTGCTGCTTCAACTACTTTATGCGCAACCGCTGGAAAATCCGGCCTGTTCTTTTTTTGTTCCGTGAATATAAAATTATACCGAAGCGTTGCAATTTGACGATCCGCTAAATCATCTGATAACTCCTTCATAAAAATATGGTTCATGTCAGCACCAGCGCCATGCGCAAAAACAAAAATCCCTTTTGGCTGAGCGGGCATCATTATTTCAACAGACACCGAATCAGCATCATTAACTTGAATACGTTCATTTGAAATTAAGTGGCTCATTGATTTCTCTGGTTTCAATCCGAAAATCAAATCCTTGGATGTCGAACTATTATGAAAGTAATAAAATTGAACCAATTACTTTGTCCAAGGGTTTCTATTTACTCTTATCTTGCACAAAATTTAAACCTATATTAATGAAAGCAGCAGAAATACATACCAAAAAAGGCGTGATGAAAATTCAATTTTTTGAAGAAGATGCCCCAATTGCAGTTAATAATTTTATAACTCTTGCTGAAAAAGGCTTTTATGACGGACTGATCTTTCATCGAGTAATTCCTAATTTCATGATTCAAGGCGGTTGTCCTAATGGCATAGGAAACGGAGGCCCCGGCTATACCATTAAATGCGAGCTAACCGGCAAAAATCAATATCACGATCGTGGAGTATTATCCATGGCCCATGCTGGCCGCGATACTGGTGGATCACAATTCTTTATCTGTCATAATCGCCAAAACACGCAGCACCTCGATCGAAATCATACTGTTTTTGGAAAGGTAGTTGAAGGGCTCGATGTGATTGACGCCATTCGACAAGGAGATGTCATGGAGAAAGTAGTGATTTCAGACGTGGAAGTTGCTTAGAAAAAGTCCAGAGAACGACATTAAAATTAGAGGAAGTGTTTTCACTTCCTCTTTTCATTACAGAACTTTTGCGATTTTGTAACCGATAAAGACCAGTCGATCCTGAAATAACTCTAACCGATTTAAAAAGAACCGTTTAACCACTTACGGAAAAAGACTATCAGGTACAGGATCAAAAGTTTACATTCCATAAAATTTTAACTATAACGTATGACTACTTCTCGCAGAGATTTCCTTAAAAAGAGTGCCTTGGCAATAGCCGCTGGTTCAACACTCTCATCTCCATTATTTTCCTTTGCTCCTAAAAAGAAACTCCTTGGATTACAATTGTATTGTGTGCGTGATGACATGAAAAAAGATCCATTGAGTACGCTCAAGGAGTTGGCTAAATACGGTTATCAATATGTAGAACATGCCAACTATATAGACAGAAAGTTTTATGGCTGGACTCCGCAAGAATTCAAGAAAGTTTTAAAAGATCTTGGTATGAACATGCCGAGCGGGCATACCGTGCTCAACATGGCTAAACATTGGGATCCCGAAAAAAAAGACTTCACCGATTCATGGAAATATACGGTTGAAGATGCTGCCTTCATGGGTCAGGAATTTGTCATCAGTCCTTCCATGGATTCAAAAGTGCGTCAATCAAAAGATGCGCTCATGGAAATACTGGAAGTCTTCAATAAGAGTGGCGAGCTTTGCAAAAAATCAGGAATGAAATTCGGATATCACAACCACGACTTTGAATTCAGCGAAAAGCATGGCGATGAAACACTCTATGATATCATTTTAAACAATACCGACCCTAACCTGGTAATTCAACAACTGGATACCGGCAACTTATATAATGGCGGAGCCAAAGCCATTGACATTGTGAAAAAATTTCCAGGCCGCTTTGTATCACTCCACGTGAAAGATGAAATCTTAAGTCCGGAAGGAGGCCATGAAAAATATGAGAGTACAATTTTAGGTAAGGGTATCGTTGGGGTTAAAGAAGTTATTGATATCTGTCGCGATTCAGGAGGCACCCTTCATTTCATCATCGAACAGGAAGCCTACCAGGGAAAAAGTCCACTGGAATGCATGAAGGAAGATTACGCCGTCATGAAAAAGTGGGGATATTAAGCAGGCATATTGGATAATAACCAACTAAAAATTTAGCCCGGAGTATTACTTCGGGCTTTTTTATGAGGGGTACAAGGTTATTTCGATTTTAAAAACCTGCCTGCAAAAATAATGAGCGGCACTGCATAAACGGCAATCATCGCATACGCAATCATGGAATAACCTTTTGCCACCAAATCAATGATGCCAATTTGCGACAAAAGAAGTGAGGCTATCAATGCCGCCAATGAAATATACGCTTTCGTAATTTTCTTTAATGGCCTTCCTTTTTGATTTGCCTCCGTTTCAATGCGACCGATAAAAGCGTGAATCATACCCGTGGCTGTTTCAATTAACGTCCAACCAACCACTACCCCAAAAACGGCAATCAATGCAGGGTTAAATTGCGCCAACATTTTAAGCCAGGGTACTGTCGATTCAAGAATAGCTTTATCAGGATAGAAAGCCATAATGGCGAAGTAGGTGAGAAACCACGGGATGGTCATCATCAATCCAGACACTATTGCCGCTATGCCGCTCTGTTTTCGTGAATGGATATCTTTGAATGTAAAAAAAGAAGCCGGATACACCCCTAAGTTATAGCCTACATATAAGATACCGGTCCACAATAATAGTCCAGTACCAGGCTCCGCTGACAAGTAGCTGGTATTCCAGCCTTTAAAAATCTGAACAATTTCATTTCCCTTGTTCGTAAATACAGTAAATGTGAAAATGAAGTAAGCAATAAACAGCGCCACCGATCCTATCGTTTCAAGTTTCGCGATGGTTTCTTCACCTTTATAATTTAAAAAACCCACGATAACAATAATTAAGACAACTCCAATCCAATTGCTTAGGTTAAGTGTTTGATTTAAAATTTCACCGGCTGCCGATGCCATTACAGCAATGATCAAAACAGCTGCCAACAAGTAAACTATTTCAAATACCACCCAACCCGGGCCTATTAATTTTTTTAACAGCGATTTATAATCATAGACGTTCCAGTAACGACTGGCCTCAATTGATAAAAAGGTCATCAAGGAAAAACCAATAAAAATGGCCAGGCCGCTGATCCAGCCACCGGCTCCAAACTTTCCACCATACTCTACAATCTCACGACCCGTGGCATAACCTCCGCCAATGAGTACGGACTGAAGAATGATACCCGGAAGAAATACTCTTTTTAATAACGACGAAGCAACTGGTGTATGGCTCAATTGAACTTGTTTAAAATTAAGCCGACAATATACAGCAATTATTTGATCGCTTCGGAGGCCGCCATTTCCCAGCCGATGATACTTTTCTTACGGGTGGCACTCCAGCGATACTCTCCCAGTATTCCGTCTTTGCGAATCACCCGATGACAGGGAATCAAATAAGCAATGTGATTAGCTCCCACGGCAGACCCTACTGCTTGCATCGCTTTCGGACTTTCAATTTGAGTGGCAATGTTCTGGTATGTGGTAACATTCCCCAACGGAAGTTTCAGTAATGCTTCCCACACTTTAATTTGAAAGTTAGTACCCTTCACCAGGAGATGTATCTTACTTTGTGCCTTTGCGCTTTTGCGATTAAATATTTTTTCGATGAATGAAGTAGTCATCATCTGATCATGATGAAAAACTGAATTATACCAGTGTTCTTTCATTTTCTCAAGTTCGAAATGCGGATCTTCATCTGTGTTGATAAATGATAGCCAACACACCCCGCGTTCGGTTACGCCAATTAAGGCATCGCCAAAAGGTGTTTCATGAATGCCATATTCAACGCGAATGCCCGATCCGCGTTGTTTATACTCTTGCGGCGTGACCGCTTCCAAGCTGGTAAACAAATCATATACCCGCGATTGGCTGGAGAGCCCTGCCGCCTCCGCTACCTCAACAAGGTTTTTAGATTCATGAAGTTTCGTTTTCAGAAACTCCACCGTAAGGAATTGCAAAAACCTTTTCGGACTAATGCCTGCCCAGTCAGTAAACAAACGTTGAAAATGAAATGGTGAAAGATGAATCACTTCCGCAACTTCATCCAATTCAGGTTGTCGCTGAAAATTTTTCTCCAGGTATTGAATGGCTTGCTCGATGCGTTGATAATTGATTTCCTGATCCATGACCGTTCTCATAAAGCTATTTATTTTTTGCTGATACAAAACTGTCTCCCGTTGAATTCTAACTCAACCCACTTCTTGCGCTTTCATATGGTGATTTTTGACTATTTTTAATATTCCATCAAATCCCCCACGTATGAAATCAATCTATCTATCACTCATCTCGCTTTTTTGCACCTTTTCATTATTTGCACAAGCGAATTATGATACGGTTCAGATCAGGCCATTAAAAGTGACCGAACAAATTTATATGCTAAAAGGCTCCGGTGGCAATATTGGCTTGCTGGTAGGTAAAGAAGGTTCACTGTTGATCGATAATCAATTTGCACCGCTCTCTAACAAAATTAATGGAGCCGCAAAAACTATTGATGCGGGAGAAATCCGGTTTATGATCAATACCCATTTGCATGGTGATCACTCAGGTGGTAATGAGAATTTTAAAAGGATGGGTGCTACCCTGGTGGCTCATGACCAGGTGCGTGAGCGCATGATGAAAGAAAACAGAAACAATACTAATAACCCTCCACGCGATAAAGATGCCTGGCCACTCATTACGTTTTCAGATAAACTAAATTTTCATTTAAATGATGAAGATGTAGTACTTCATCACTTTGATATTGGGCATACTGATGGCGATGTGATTGTTCAATTTAAAAAAGCCAATGTTCTTCACACGGGTGATGCCTTTGTTCGGTATGGATATCCTTTCATAGATGTCAACAGCGGTGGTGGTGTGAATGGATTTATCAACACCCTCGACAAAATTATTTCCATCTGTGATGACAACACGAAAATCATTCCCGGTCATGGTGAGCTGGCCACCAGGGCCGATGTAAAAAAATTGCGCGATCAGATGGCCGATATCCGCGACCAGGTAGTGGCAGCCCTGAAGAAAGGAAAGAAAGTAGAAGACATAGCCGCGTTGGGCATCACCGATAAATATGAAGCTGAATTGGGAAAAGGCTTTGTGAAAGGCAAGGATTTTGTGTTTACCGTTGCCGAGAATCTGAAAGGTGG
>JAHEMS010000224.1 GCA_024643595.1 Bacteroidota bacterium | reverse complement strand
TAATTCTTCCACACCCCAGGGCATCATATCAATAGGTCCGGTATCTGAATTAATAATACCCTTGAACCCTAATTCGCCACGAAGTAATTCCAATAGTACTTGTTGGTTGTAGGCATAGGCTACTTCAGGATATTTCGTTCCGACAGGAAAAGAATAATACGGCATGATGGAAGATGTTCCTGCAGCGATCGCTGCTTTGAATGGAATGAGATTGTTTTCAAACATTCCACCGGGAAATACTTCACGCTTTCCCCAGTCAAAGTGTGGATCCTGCCCGTTTTCGGTGGCACCACCACCAGGAAAATGTTTAGTTGTTAAAGCAACTGATGCTGTACCAAGCTTTTCTCCCTGAAATCCTAACACCACTTCTCGAATCATATCTGCTGCAAGGGTGGCATCTTCACCAAAGGTTCCTTCCACACGTTGCCATCTTGGTTCAGTAGCCAGATCAGCCATATACATGTATCCTTTCCGAAGGCCTACGGCCATCCATTCTTGCCGTGCTATGTTAGCAAACTCGCGGGTTAGCGTAAGGTCACGCATGGCAGCAAGCCCAAGTTCACCTGGCCAGTTGGTGAATGATGTTTTTCCAACACTTAATCCAATGGAAGCATCCATCGTAATGTGGTTACGTGGATTCGATGTAATGATGGCAGGAATACCTAGCCCATCACTTTCGCAAAGCGCCTGAAGATTATTCGCCCACTCAGCAATAATATTGGCGGATGGATTGGCCCTTAAAATAAAATGACGCTGATGGTGTTGCGTTACTGCTTTCGTAGTACCTGCTGAACTCATGTTTGGAAACGGCAATGGTTTGCGGGTGAACATATTCATTTCGTTCACCAGGTCATCTTCGTTGAATCCACTACTGATGGGTTCATTGTTTTTAGGCCTTTCAAATGACCAATCATTTTTTAATCGTGTAGTAGCGATGATCATAAACCCGGCTTTTTGTTCCAATGACATTTTGGAAACGAGATCACGGCTACGAGCTTCAAACGTTAGCCTCCAGTCCTCATAAGCATCCAATTCATTATTGCGATTCAGATCTTTGAACTGCAATCCATCTTCTTCAAGAATTTTCGCCGTACGATAACCCAAATCGGGCTGAGTGGTATAAATTCCAGCGAATTTTTCTCCTGTTTTCTTATTTCCGCATCCAATAAAGATTACCGCAAATAAAATTGCAGCAACTCGGGTGAAGAGAATTGGCTTGGTGGTTGAGTTCATGCATCAATTGTTTATGTAGTACTATGTCAAGACGAAACCTCTAAGAAAATCCCTACACATAAAAAAAAATTTAATTAAAGAAGAGGACTCAATGTGACTGGACCTAATAGTCCCGATTCTTTTGGTTTCCACCTGGAGGCATCAAATAGCCCGTTTGTTCTGTTTTCTGATTTACGTGCTGGGAAATTAACGTTATAGAATTTTCGCCAAAACACGTTTCTTCGGTCAAGATCCGCGATGCGATTGGCCATCAGGTTGGTGACCTGAATTTCCAGGATGTTGACTTCCTTTAAAAAAGCTGAATCTACGTACACCTGAAAAACTGGGCCAATCAAGGTTCCCAAAAGTCTTCCATTCAAAAACACTTCAGCGCTTTCTTTTACAGTCCCTAAATCGAGTAACCACGCTTTAGTTTCTTGCGGTGGTCTATCGAAGGATAGGCTATAGGTTGCCGTTCCTGAAAAGGCATTGCAAACGCTGTCTCCTAGCGCTGTCCATGATTGCAACTTTTCTGTTTTGAACGGTGAAGGCATCGTGGGGCCGCCTTCAGTAAATTTAATTTTCCAGATTCCATTGAGTTCGATTTTAGGTTCAGAGGAAGTATAATAATTGTAAGGTGGAAAATTCAGGTCCAGGCGATAGGTTTCTATCAATAGCGACTGTTGTTTCGTTAATTGAATAAAGACTTCTGTTCCTCCGGTTGCATTTTTTCTGATTTTAGCCTTTCCAAAGTCGCCTGTCATGGGGTCATAGATTATAGCTGAACTGGCTTTTGACTGAATCGGAAGCCATCCTTCAAATAATTCTTTATTTCGATTCGATACAAAATATAGGCTGCGATCATTACTTTCTTTTTTTCGAATGAAATCTATACCTAGATCGACCATGGCTTCCTTTCTCACAGCAGCATACTGTAACAAATCATCCAGATTGAGACCAGTCAGGATTCTGCCACGACCGACTTTGATTTCATAAATGCCACTTGCTACTTCCCTTGATTCTTCCAGCATTGTCAATGCGTTCTGAAAGTCGATTTGATTTTTCTCTAACCCGCTATAGCCAGAAACATCGGCAGGCAATCCTTCAAAGGCAACAATGGTGGCACCTTCTTCCGCCATGGAATTAATTTTTTGAAAAGTTTTAAGTGGAATATATTCACTATGAGGGATTAAGATGACCTTATATTGACTATTCCCTTCAGTTTTCAGGTGGTCTTTTTCCCAGCGTGTATTTCTGATTTGCCGGTCGGAGATATAGTCAAATCCATATCCTTTTTCCAGCATGACTTTGGCACTCCGTTCAAAGGCAGTATTTTCAAATTGTTTTCCAATCCCATCAAAGTGCTCTATCATTTCATTGCCGGGGGAAGAAAAACGATCGTAAACCGGATAGTATAGTAAGACATCATTATCGGGGGATGAATTCTGTAAAAATGACTGGCATCTCGTGATGTATGTATTCAAAGCATCGAAATCTTTCCATAGCGGATTTCTTGGATTCAAGTGAACGGCTGCATAGAAAAGCCATCCTGGCCATGGTTCACCAGGAGGAGAGTAGGCAGTGCCATGATAAAAAATGTGGTTCACGCCATTAAGCATGAACCGGTCAAGCGCCACTTTGATATCGGCTAAATTCGATTCAAAGTGTTCATTCAGCCAGGTAGCCGATTCTGATGAAACTAATTTTTTTCCTGCAACATTGCCGGCAGAAGATGCCATCTTGATTCTTAGAGGATCTACCCCTTCAATTTCAGGTATGTCAACGGTGGCATACAGATCAAAAATATTGGCGGGAGACCCGTGTGCCTGATTTCGCACAAGGGCAGATTTATTATGAGCCCAGTTTTTCCATGGCTTGGTGAAGTTCTCCTCCAGCATTTCGGAAATCGTTTCGCGATAGTCGCAAAGCACCCTTCTATTTTTTTCATCATCGGCTTGCCCGAATAATGCAGGAAGTTGTTCTTTCAGATCATAGCCTCTTCTTTTTTTAAATTCATCAAACAAGGCCGGAGTCCAGTTTGCGGTTCCACGGGCATCATCAACTTCGTACGAGTCATTGAAAAAGGCCCTGAGCGATTTAATATTTTTACCTGAAAACGCGCTGTCGATCCGATGAAGGTAGTGCTGCAAGGCAACCGGGGAGAAATGATCAATTACATTTCCTTCGCCACCCGGTCCTGCGCGCTCCACCATTTTTCCATGCCATCCAACGAAGAGAGCATATAGTTTCCATTCGCCATCTGGAGCCACCCAGTTAAGTTTTCCCTGATCATCCACATAGCTCGTGAGATCCGTTGCGTCCCCTTTTTCATTATAACCCATGAGTACAGTCATCGCCAACGGCTTTTCAAATTGAACTTGCTCCAGCGCAAGACCTTGAAGATTTATATTTTCCTCGACGGGTTCGATGAGTTGATAAATGTCAATTTCTTTCGGAGTCGGGCTCATCGCTGGTTCTTTTCTGGTTCCATTTGTAATTATGGATTCCGTTGAGAAACCGTTGCCCACCTCATGGATCTGGTTGCCGACGGCCCGCAGAAAAGGCTCTTGTATATATTCTATTTTTTCGTTCAGGCTGTCTCCTTTTTTTAATTCATAAATTTTATAGTGGATATTTTTGCAGGCATCAGCGCCTTTTACCCAGGGTCCGCCAAATGGCCAACCAGTTCCGGTAGCCATATCAATACCCAATCCTAGTCGATCAGCTTCCTTCAGCGTGTGTAGAAACAAGTCCATCCAGTCCTCCGACAAATAATCAATGAATTTTTCTTCATATCCCATTACCCCATAGATCGGTGTAATTTCTAATCCACCTAATCCTGCCTTTTGGTATTCTTCCATTTCTGAGGTGATACCTTCTTTGGTCAGTGCATTACCATGCCACCACCACCGGGTCCATGGCTTGGTTTCACGGTTAACAGAGGGCCAACCCGGCGTACTTTCTTTTTGATTACAGCTAAATGAACTGATTAGAGTAAGTAGAACAATGAGGTGACGGATAAGATTTGATGTAAAGGGGCTACTTAGGTATGATTCAAAGGTAAACTTCATCGATCAATGTATTAGAAAAATCAGCGTTGCACCAGATCATACTTTTTATGTGGTCTATAGGTTGGGTTAATCCTTCCAGTTGGCAGGGATAATCACCTATGGAGCGATAAATTTCAGATGCTTTGCGGAATGCAAAAGTAATAGAACAACAGACAAATGCATGATTACTCAGCGATAAAGTATTTTACCGGGCAAATATTCCAAAAAATTTGATAATAGGTTTGGTGACCGTAATTAATATATTTTGATTTGCTGATAAGGGTTAATGCAGACAAATGAGTCTAAATAAGTATAGCATAAAGGTATGCTATAAACCAAAAATCACATTTTACACTAGTATAAATCTCACATGAAATTTTCTATCTATCTCGTTTGCATTTCTTTAATCGTATTGATAGGCTGTGGTAAGTCAACCGAAATAGATACCTCCTATATCGCAACTGATTCCGTTACGATAGCCACAGGCAAGCAAAAATTTTCTCAGAACTGTGCCTCATGTCATAATTTCCAACAGGATGGCATCGGCCCTCAGTTAGGAGGAATCACCACGAGGGTGCAGGGAGATTGGCTGAAAGAGTTTATTAAAAATCCAAAAGCAATAATTCAAGCAGGGGATAAGCGCGCGACTGAATTATTTAATCTGTATAAGGTGGAGATGCCTTCATACAGTTTTCTTTCCAATGAAGATGTAACAGCGATACTTTCTTTTATTCATACGAGGGAAGTGCCTGATTTAAAAAAGGCAAGCCTTGATCCGAATGCGTTGCGTGATCCAATACCGGAAAAAATACCGATGTCTGATATTGTGGTCGAGCTTGAAGAGTTTGCTAAGATACCGAACTCCGGAGAGGGGAATCCATTAACCCGCATCACGAAACTTACCCATCAGCCAAATACGAATAAACTATTTATCGTTGACCTTCGTGGAAAGCTGTATTATCTCGATGGAAATAATCCAGAGGTATATTTAGACATGGCCGAAGAAAAGAAAAATTTTATCCATGCACCAGGTCTCGCCACCGGGTTTGGCAGTTATGCTTTTCATCCGGAGTTTGCGAAAAATGGTTTGCTCTACACCACTCACACGGAACCTGCCGGCACCGCCGTAGCGGATTTTGGATATGCCGATTCCATCAAGGTAATGCTGCAATGGGTGATATCAGAGTGGGTTACAAAAACACCCGGAGCTATTCCATTTGTTGGAAAAAGTCGTGAGCTGTTTCGCGTTGATATGGTAAGCCAGATTCACGGTGTGCAGGAAGTGGCCTTTAATCCATTATCAAAATCCGGTGACGATGACTACGGTTTATTGTATATCGGAGTTGGTGATGGAGGAAGCGCGGAAAATGGTTATCAATTTCTATGCACAGGAAATGAAAAGGTCTGGGGCAAAGTACTGCGCATAGACCCGAAAGGAAATAATAGTCGAAATGGTCACTATGGTATTCCAGCAAATAATCCGTTTTCGAAAAGCGACAATCCCAATGTGTTGGGTGAGATCTTCGCGATGGGATTCAGAAACCCACACCGCATTGTATGGGATCATGAGGGTAGAATTTTTATTCCGAATATCGGGCATCATAGTATAGAATCATTATACCTGATTGAAGCGGGCAGCGATAGCGGATGGCCCGGACGGGAAGGAACATTTCTCATTGATCCATCTCAAAACATGTTCAACATCTATCCTTTGCCTGCCGATGACGCTAAAAACAAATTCAATTATCCAATTGCTGAATATGATCATGATGAGGGTAATGCCATAGCAGGTGGATTTGAATATACCGGCATGTTGTTGCCCGAACTTAAAGGAAAATTTGTGTTTGCCGATATTGTAAAAGGCCGGTTATTTTATATTGAAATGAAAGATATAAAA
>JAHEMS010000223.1 GCA_024643595.1 Bacteroidota bacterium | reverse complement strand
GAAACCAGTATACTTGACTTGCCTAAATACCTTTTGAGTCAGTTTCAAAATGGCCCCTTGAGAACGCGGACTTTTTCTCCAACCATCTGAATGAACGCTCATTCCTAACCTCATTTTTATCTATTTAGAGTGTTTTTTAAAATAGAAAGCAGTTTTTGCCGGAATGCCTGGATGTTACGCTTACGTTACCAGATATTGACTAATATTATCTTAATGTTAAATTTATGTTATCAAAGTTAATATTAGGTTAATGTTGAGTCGAATGTTCTTATGGTTGATGATGGTGTTGTTGCCGGTTTGTGGATGGGGGCAATCAACGGATCGTTTTGAAAAATTAATAAACAGTGCGCCCACTGCACAGCCTGAGCAGGCCACTTCACAGATGAATCAATTTATTTCAAATCTCCAGGCAAAAAGGAGCCGATTGAAATCGGATGAAGCTTTTCTTCAGTACATGTTTCGTGAGTCGCACAAGTCTTTCTTTCATAATTATAAGGCGTATTCTCAGTTTCCTGAAATCTTTTCTTCTGGTAACTATGATTGTCTTAGCGCCACAAGTTTTATAAGCGTGGTATTGGATGAATTTGGGTTTGAATACAAGATTATTGAAACCAACTATCATATTTTTCTCATGGTAGAAGCAAATCAAAGGCAAATACTGCTGGAGTCTACAGATGGCATGAATGGATTTGTTAGAGACAAAGGGGTTATTCAGGAAAGATTAAAAAGGTACCATGAGAATAAACTGTATATGTCTTCTTCTGCCGGGAAATACTATTATCAGTACGATTTGGATTTGTATCAGGAGGTAATGCCTCAACAGCTAATTGGTCTGCTTTATTTTAATCAGGCAGTATCTGCGTTTAATGAAAATAATCTTTCTGGCAGTACACAATTGCTTAAGAAGGCAATCAGAATTTATAATTCGCCCCGCATCGTTGAATTTGCTTCAATTCTGGTAAGTAAAATCGCTAATAGTGATTTGGGGCAAGAGCAAAAGAAAAACCTGATCATCCCGTTTGTCTCTTTCATTAAAGGGAAAGACGTAGTAGCTGCTCGCTAGTTTTTCAATATTCTAAGCTCAACCCTTCGGTTCATACTTCTTGCTTCTTCGGTATTTTCACGGCTAATAGGTTGAGTGCCGCCAAAAGCCATCGTCTTAATTTTTGAAGATACGGCACCATGTGAAGTCAGGTAATTCTTTACCGCATCTACTCTGTCCTGCGAAAGTTTTTGATTCAACTTGGCGCTTCCGGCATAGTCGGTATGGCCTTCCAGTCGAATAATCATTTTAGGGTTGTTGGCGAGCATGGTTACCACTTCGTTCAGTTCATCGTAGGAAGATGTCTCAATGGTAGAACTACCGGTAAGGAAAATCAGGTTTTCCAATCGCATTACTTTGCCTTCGGTGTGGGTGGTTTCGGCATTGTTTGCGGCTGCCACAGGCAGAGTCAATTCAATATCCCTAATTACTTTTCGCTCTGCATTTGCGTCAACAGGATCGAGTAAATATTTTGAAGGCGCGAATCCGTTAGCCTCCACAGTAATGGAGTATCTTTCATTGTCATATAAAGGAATTGAAAAGGAACTACCGGACGCGATGCCAACCTTGCTTCCAAAAGGTAAACTCTCATATATGATTTTTGCTGTGACGGGTTCCTTGGTGATACCGTTAATGATGTTTCCTTGTGCATAAATCAGGGTATCCACTGCCTGACAGATACCGGAGGTACAAATAAGAGATAAAACGGATATAATTAAGACTCTCATAATACAATATCGACTACTTTTCCTCAACCCTGGAGTTTTGGTATCATAAACTTAGCCTAAAAAATGAAAAGGGTAAAATTATTAACCCAGTAACATCGCTTGCGTAGGCTGATTTTGATTTTTTTTGAGATGGCCCATTACTCCAACGAACTTTTGTTGAACAACAAAAAACCAACATGTAGTAAAACGCCCAATTGATTTTCTTTATCGTCATAATAATTAAGACTTAAACTGATGGGGCCTACAGAACTGTGCAAGACCAATCCAGCCGTAGCAGCAAAATAAATATCAGACAAATTTCGCACCAGTTTCGCTTCCTGGTTTTGTCCCTCAGTTATGGTTTCCAATGGCTTGAATACATATCCCTCCAATCGAAAGTCAAGACTCTTTCTAATTCTAAATACATTTCTGATTCCTCCGGCTGCATAATTGAATGCCCTGAAATTTTCAAGCAAGAGGGTGCGGCTATCCTGAATGGGGAAAAAACCTGAAGCGTTGATTAATGTGGCGGTATAACTTGAATATGTATTCTGATTAGAAATTACACCCTCTATAAAATACCCCGTGCTATAAACTCCCTTTAGAAAATATTGCTCCATGGAAGCCTTGGCCCTAAAAAACCCATGATAGGTTTTTTCCTCCAATGATCTAACCGAGGTGCTTCCAGGATCAATAGTTTCGTTGAGGCCAAAGAGATCAAAAGAAAAAGTAAAGCGTTTACCCTCAGAAGCGTATTGATTTCTGTTCAGGGTATTTGTTGAAAGAGAAACTCCTGTCCGTCCCCCACGCAGATAAAGGATATCCATGGTATCGCTTGAAACCAGGATATCCTTGTTTATATATTGATCGCGGTTATTGATATAAAATCCTCCGATTTCAAACTTGTACTGATTCCCCACCGGTATCCCTACATTCAACCCCAACTTCCTATCGATTCGATTTAACACTGTCGGAGAAATATTTTTTATCACAAGGTCTTTGCCCTGAATGAAATCCCACTTGTTGAAGGTAGCCTCTGGCTCGATATATAAAAGACCACGGCTGGGTAAATCGATGCGTGATTTTAACTGTGCTGATTTATAAAAGTCGCCCGTGGAAAAATTAGCCTGAAAGTGTGTTAATGTTCGATTGAAGTAATAATAGTTTAACCCCAGAAAAATATTGCTGATGCTTCGCGTGGCAATCACTCCACCGAAATCAACCTGAAAGTTATTCTGCGGGCGTCTGGATAATTTCAGCGTAAAATTTCGTGTTGTTGTATCGAAATCAAAACTTGGATGCAGATTGTTAAAATAATCTTCAGAGACTAAGCGATAAAAACCATTTTTTGTTTCGCTAAAAGTTAAGGTTGGAGCGGTCTTCATGAAAAAACGATTGATATATCGTCTCTGATGTTTATTGAAACCTTCCGTCTCAATTTTATCCACGGTAAACGCCGGTGTTTTCTTATTGAAATCAGTTCTTACACGGGCTACTTCTTCTACGGTTCTTCGCGAGGAGATTTTACTTTTTATTTCTGGCATTTGCCGGATCGTTTGTATGTAGCCACTGTCAATTAAGGATTTTGCTTTAGTAAAATCTAAGGCTGAATATCGTTTGACATTGGGCTGAATATATACACCAGATTCAGGAATCTGAGACGGATCTGATTTATCAAGAATCATATAGAGCAAGGATCGTGAAATGAGTTTATCATCCTGATCATAAGGGTACTCTTCATAAATTTTCGATGACACATTGCTTCCAATAATAATATCAGGATTAAAAACGTCCTGTATTACATCAACCGGAAAGTTATTATACACGCCACCGTCGAACAGATATTTACCATCGATGCGAATGGGATTGTAAAACCAGGGTACTGTTTGTGTGGCCCGCAAAGCATCACTCAATGAACCATGGTCAAGCGTTATTTCGGTTTGTGTGAAGATATCAGACACCATTACACGAAACGGCACGAATAGGCTATCAAAGTTATTTTTGGCAATGGCAGAAGGCTGCGCGAACTTTTCTGCCAGGGCGAAGTTGAGTGTAATGTCTTTTGCAATACTGGTATTGAACAAAACAGAAAACGTTGAATCCAGCGATAGATTAAACCGGATGAACGAAGGCGTCATTTCATTCTTAAAGTAGTAGTAGTCCTGCCCTTCTTCGGTGCGGCCACGTATCCAATTTAAAAATTCATCAGACAGAACGATTTCTTCGATCAGCGAAGGACTCATGCCGGAAGCGTAGGATCCGCCAATGATCCCACCCATGGAAGTGCCGATAATGTAATCGATGGGAATGTCGTTTTCTTCAAGGGCTTTTAATACACCAACGTGAGCAATACCTTTTGCACCCCCTCCACTTAATACCAGGCCCACCTTTTGTTGTGAATAACCTAAAAAGGATAATAGGACAAAAAACTGAATGAAGAGGGATCTTAACATAGTTCGCACCCTGGAAACATTAACCCTGAAAAGTTACCTTATAAACTAAAAAGTAACAGTAAAATTGCGACAATTAAATACGTTAACGTGTAGCCACCGCCAATTCGGGAGAAGCAGAAGGAAATGGAATTAACTCAAGCCTTTTTATCATCGTTTCCTTTACTGATTGGAAGGAAGTAAAATACGCTTCTTTCACTGGCTGAGAAGGAGGAAGCTCCACACGAAGAGCGTCAACCTGAACACCATTTTTCCAAAAACGATAACACAAGTGCGGGCCGGTAGCCAACCCGGTGCTTCCAACAAAACCAATCGTTTGACCTTGACGTACACGCGTGCCAGGTTTAATTCCGGAGGCAATTTTTGACATATGAAGATAGCCGGTGGTGTAGGTTCCATTGTGCCGTACCTTCACATAGTTTCCATTATTGGTTTTATATTGTGCTTCTTCAATAACACCATCGCCGACTGATCGTATTGGGGTGCCGGTTGGCGCTGCAAAATCAGTGCCCAGGTGAGGGCGAAATACTTTCACTACCGGATGAAATCGATTCTTGGAATAGCGTGAACTGATCCGGGTGAATTCAATGGGATATTTAAGCAACGCCTTTCTCAGACTGTTTCCTTCATCATCAAAATAATCAGGGCCATCACCTTGGTCAAAAGGAAACGCGTAATAACCATTGCCCGAATGTTCAAAATAAACGCCTAGAATTTTTCCTATGCCAATGGGCTTTTCATCAACCAGATTTTCTTCATAGATAAGCTTAAACTGATCGCCTTTTTGCAGCCGTTGAAAATCAACTACCCAGGCAAAAATATCAACAAATTTATTGGTCAGGTCATTCGATATGTTTAATGCCTCAATGGTATGAGATAATGTTGATTCAATTCTTCCGGAAATATTTCGTTGGAGGGTATCCACCTTTCGCTGGCAGAGTTCCACCATCAGCGAATCATTAAAATGAAAGACCACGTAATCTACGGGATTGGGTTCATAGACAAGTGCTTTCAGGGTTTTCAGGGAATCATGTTCAACCAGGAGCGTATATTTTTTATTGGCTGATATCTTTCTAAAATCAAAGGTTGATCTTGGCATCAGATTAAGTTGCTGCATGGCTGAAACGGAAACATGATAACCCGTTAATAAATCCGTAAATCGCTGATTGCGCTTTACCTGATCTTCTACCACATGCAGGTTGTTCACCACCATGCCGTGTAAAAATTCAGGCTTGATAATTTCATGTTCCAAATGATATGATGAATCGCTTTCAGCCGCATATTCTCCGGCCCTTGATAATAAGGAGGTATTGGAATCAATCCAGAAAAAAATAATCGCACCGGTTATCAATGCAATAACTGCGATTGACAACTTTTTAAATAATGGAAAAGAAAACAAACTCATAATCAAAAATGGGGGTCGAAGTTCGACGCGCCCGTTAGTTTAAAAAATCTGGTTATTGATAACCATGTTGATGTTCAAAGATAACAAAACTTTTATGGATATAACTCTTTGTATTTGCGTTTGCCGCTGTCGAGGAAGCGTGCAAATTTTTCCGGACTCAAATCATATCCGTAGGGAGAAACCAGCACTCGTTCATCTTTTCCAACCAGGACATAAAATGGTTGTGCATTATTATTGAGGTTGGTGATTTGCAAGTCAGCGTTTTGCTTGCCGATGGTCTTTTTTATTTTGTTATCGTACGTTGACGTGAACCAATCAGATTCCGGCAATTCGGTTTTGTCATCTATATACAGGGCGACCACAACAAAATCTTCGCGTAATCGCTGCAACACTTGTGCATCAGACCATACATTGGCCTCCATTTCACGACAGTTCGTGCAGCCGTGGCCGGTGAAATCTATAAATAGCGGTTTATTTTGCTGGCGGGCACAAGCAATGGCCTGGTCATAATCGAAATAGCCGCTAAGCCCCTGGGGCAAATGAAGAAAGTCACCAT
>JAHEMS010000222.1:3711-6162 GCA_024643595.1 Bacteroidota bacterium | reverse complement strand
GATATTTCGTGGGGCAATATCCATTATTCCCGAGATACGGTGTCTCTTCAAACTTCGTCTTATAGAATTCCAACTCTTCTGTCGGAACCTGCAAGGCAAGGTGAGGCAAGGTGATCGCGTAATATAGGAAGAAAGGTTTTTCGCCCTGATCACGAATAAACTGCGATGCTTTGTTTGCCATCAGCTCAACGCTGTATTCATTGCCGATGAATGAATTGAAAGTTTCATCATTGGCTTGTTCCGGTGTAATCCTCGTGTGAACAGATAGCGGATTATTGTTCAACTCCACGCGCTTTCCATTTTCCCAAAGATGAGATGGATAATAATTATGCGCCTGTTTCTGATCAAGGAAGCCAAAGAAATAGTCAAATCCCTGTTGATTGGGGTTTCCTTCTGTGTCTGCCATCCCCAATCCCCACTTACCAATGCATGCGGTTGCATAACCCAGTGGTTTCAACATCTCGGCAATGGTATGCGCATCAGATGGTAAGGGCATTTGACCGCGTTCCAATTCATCTGTAAAAGAAGCTGGCCCGTTCGCCATTTCAAAATTCGCGCGAATAGCGCTATGGCCACTATGTAAGCCCGTTAGTAATTGACAACGGGCCGGAGCACACAATGCGCTGCTGGAATAAAAATCCGTAAAGCGCATTCCTTCCTTGGCCAGTTTATCCAAATGAGGAGTTTGAATAATTTTCTGACCATAACTTCCCAACTCTCCATAGCCAAGGTCATCCGCAAAAATAATGATAATGTTAGGCTGGGGATTTTGGGCTATCGCAAATTGAAAACTATCCAATGAAATAAATACCAAAAGAAGATAACGCAATACTCGAAATCTTACATATGTGTCAATTATCATTCTTCTTCTTTGGTAGATTTTCATTCCTGAAATACTTGTCTTCTTCATCCTCATCATCTCTTTTGATGAGTTGTCCTATTTCAAGAATCTTAAACTCTGTTCTACGGTTTCGTTGACGACCTTCTGGATTGTCTGTGCCATCAGGATTGGTGTTTCGAGCAATAGGAATTGATTCTCCATAACCTTTTGCAACCAAACGATTTGGATCAATACCTTTTCGTATCAAATAGTTGACGGTCGACTCTGCCCTTCGCTGAGAAAGTTCAATGTTATATGATTCTGAGGCCACACTGTCGGTGTGAGAGCCCATCTCGATTTTCAGGTCACTGTTGTCGTTAAGCAGCGTCACTAACTTATCCAGTTCAATGGCTGCATCTTTTCTAATATCCGCCGAATCATAACCGAAATAAATATTTTCAAGAACAAAAATCTTATTTCGTTCTTTTCTGTCAAATACCATAATGGTATCAAGTGTAATGTTGGTAACCAATTCTTTTAACGTTTCCAACGGGACAGATTTACCAATGGTAGTAAAGGGTTGTCGCTTGATAATAAACCCATCCGTTTCCCCTAACAAGGTATAGTTTTCATTTTCATAAACACGAAATAAAAATTTCCCGTCATTACCGGTAACATAATCCTGCATAACATCATCATCAGGATCCATTAAGGAAACTTTTGTATTCGGTAATATCTCCCGAGTGCTGTCTTTACGAATCATATATGTAATGCCTTCGAGGAAATAGTTAACCACTTTTAGATTAGGATCTTCGTTGATGAACGTATAAATATCGTCATCTCCCTTACCCCCTTCGCGGTTAGAAGTAAAGAATCCACGATCTGGCTTGAACAAAAATAAACCAAAGTCATCGGACGTGGAGTTTACTGGTTGTCCCAGATTTTCAACCACTGTTTTTCCATTGACACGATTCACAACAAAAATATCGAGCATGCCATAACCAGGATGACCATCCGATGAAAAATACATTTTCCCGTTATCTGAAACATATGGAAATGTCTCTGACCCTGCTGTATTAATTTCGGCTCCCAGGTTTTTTACTTTTCCAAAACGCCCACGTGAATCCATTTGTGCCGAATACAAATCCAATCCCCCATAGCCACCCTTACGATTTGATGAAAAATAAAGTGTACGGCCATCCGGGCTTAGGGCAGGTGTAGATTCCCATGCATCTGGTAAGTTGATATTAATAGGTACCGCTTCAGACCACTGCCCGTTGCGATATCGGGAGATATATAAATCTACATCGTTGGTTCCCTTTCGTCTCCCTGTATTACCCTTAGCAAAAATCATTGTTTTGCCATCCGGAGTAAAGGTGATACATCCTTCGTTGATGTTAGTTTCGTTTATCAAATCAGGTAATGGGACAATAGTATTCACATCCACATTAGCCCCATTTGTTTCCGCTTTATAGATATCCGTAAAGGGAGTGCCGGTAGCCTCATAAATTTTCGAATTCGATCGTGAGGAGGTGAAATAAAGTTGGTTGTTAGAGTATACTGGATTGTATTCTGTGAATGGTGTATTGACCGCTTCCAGGTTTTTTATCTTGTAATAACTTTTCTTTTCG
>JAHEMS010000222.1:0-3701 GCA_024643595.1 Bacteroidota bacterium | reverse complement strand
CTTTTCGGATAACTGCCCCAGATAGTCCAGGCCGTCTATTTCCCATTGAGCTCTTTCCTTCATCTTTTCATCCTCTGTGTCAGATTCCAGCGACTCTAAGACGGTGCGCGATTGTTCATATTTAGAATTCGCCTGAAGGGATTTGGCATAATATAATTTGACTGAATCGGCATTAATTCCACGTCCGCCTGCCTTAGCGTAAAAAGGTTCAGCCTCTTTAATGCGGTTAGACAATCGATAGGATTCTGCTATGTAATAATTAGCGTTGCCATTGCCGGGCTCCTTACGAAGCACTCCTTTATAATAGCTTATTACACTTTCGTACTTGCCGTAGCGAAACGATTTCATCGCCTTCTTTTCAGGGCTACAAGCAGTCAATGCCACCAGTATACTTAAAACGACTACACCTCTTACTCTCATGCGTGCTTACTAATCCTTTAAAATTACAAAAAAATAAACGCTAAGGAGTTAACGTTGCTTTGGTTAAATATTTTGCCATCCATGAGTTTTCTACCGGGATCTGCCATTTTGCCTCATACTCCGATTTACTGGGTACCAGATTATTGAAGGTAATGGTGGACGCCTTTAAACGACCGGAGGCAAAGCTAGATTTCACTTCGTTGAGTGGAATAAGCATAACCTTGTCATCCAATAAAAAAGACACCTTGGTTCTGTCTAAAAAATCAACCCCGATTAAAGATTTAATTTGTCTTAATACACCCACTGAACTATCTATGGAACAACCACTCGGGTTATGAAAATCCTCATCTACCGCCATGATCACAAACTGATTCTTTTCAATCTTGTAGGATGATTTAAGCGCCTGTCCGTGGGCATTCCAACTTTCGCAAAAAGAGCGAAGCATATTGGCTGCTGCTGATAGTTCGTCAGACGTGAATGGGCGATTTCCCTGATATACCCAAACCCTACTTTCAGCGCTTAAACCTTCAAAAGGGACATACATAGTTTAACTGTTTAAATAAGAAAACAAAAAACATAACTATAAACCTTGCGCTTCGGCAATAAGTTCTGCCAGATCTTTCACCTTAACTTCGGCTTCTTTCTCTTTGTTTTTAACCCCATCGGTAATCATGGTCATACAAAATGGGCAAGCCACCGCTACCGTTGTGGCTCCCGTTGCGAGAGCATCTTCTGTTCTCATCACATTTATATCTTTATTCCCATTTTCAGGCTCTTTAAACATTTGGGCTCCACCGGCACCACAACAAAGCCCGGTTGAACGGCAGCGCTTCATCTCCACCAGGTCCGCATCTAAAATCTGTAAGACTTCTCGAGGGGCTTCATAAATGTCATTAGCACGACCCAGGTAGCAGGAATCATGATAAGTAATTTTCTTTCCTTTAAAAACCCCACCATCTTTCAACTTAATTTTTCCATCATTGATTAATTGCTGAAGCAGCGTAGCGTGATGAATCACTTCATAATTACCTCCCAATTCAGGGTATTCATTCTTAAGCGTATTAAAACAATGTGGACATGCAGTGACAATTTTTTTTATACCATAACCATTCAATATTTGAATGTTACTCATTGCCTGCATCTGAAATAGGAACTCATTGCCTGCCCTGCGCGCAGGATCGCCAGTGCAGGCTTCTTCTGTTCCTAGTACCGCAAACTTGATATTCACCGCGTTTAAAATCTTAACAAAAGCCTTCGTGACTCGCTTAGCGCGGTCATCAAAAGAACCAGCACAACCAACCCAAAAAAGTATTTCCGGTGATTCCCCTTTGGCGGCCATTTCGGCCATGGTAGGTACAGTCATATATTCTTATTTATTATCACTTGCCCAATTAAATCGATCCGCTGAAGAAAATTTCCATGGCGCAAAACTGGTTTCAATATTCTGAAACATGAGGTTCCACTGAGCCGGTGAACCAGATTCTTCCATCGCAACAAAGCGCCTTAATTCTAAAATTATTTCAAGCGGATTAATCATCACCGGGCACGCTTCCACACAGGCATTACAACTTGTGCAGCCATTGATTTCTTCTTTGGTGATGTAATCATTTAATAAGGTTTTACCATCATTCAATCCAGGACCCCCTTTTTCAAGACTTCTTCCAACTTCTTCCATTCGATCACGGGTATCCATCATAATCTTGCGGGGAGAGAGCTTCTTTCCAGTAAGATTGGCAGGGCACTCGGAAGTGCAGCGACCACACTCCGTACAGGAATAAGCGGCCATTAGGTTATTCCAGGAAAGATCATTGATATCTTTCGCTCCAAATCTTCCTGGCTCACCAGATGGAGTTTCCACTGTTTCAAGTCCGAGCATCGACTTTACTTCCCGGGTAACAACAGGCATGTTATTAATATGACCCTTAGGTTTCAAGTTGGCAAAGTAGGTATTCGGAAAAGCCAGAAATATGTGTAGGTGTTTGGAATAAGTAACATATACCGCAAAGGCCAGAATGCCGATGATATGAAACCACCATGCAAAACGCTCGATGACTATCAGTAACGAAGTGTCAAGGTTGGTGAATAAGGGTATCAAAAAAGAACTTAAGAATAGTGAACCCGTGGCAACATAATGATCATCGCGTGTTTGTAAAATCTGGTCATTGGCATTCATCGTTAGAATAGCTGCCATCAAAACTATTTCTGTTATCAGAATCAGGTTGGCATCAAGGCGCGGCCAGCTGGTCATCTCGGCTGACCAGAAGCGAGGAAGTTTCAAAACATTTCTTCGGATCAGAAAAAACACGCAAGCCAACAAAACAGCCAAGGCTAAAACCTCGAAAATATTCATCAGCGCATTATAAAAACCACCAAGAAAAGGAGCAAAAATGCGATGTGTCCCCAAAAGACCATCTATCACAAACTCAAGCACTTCAATGTTAATAACAATAAACCCCACATAAATAAAAAAATGTAGCAAAGCAGGAATAAATCGCTTAAACATCTTCTTCTGACCAAAAGCTATCAACAGCAAGTTCTTCAAACGGTCGGACGATCGATCTTTAATTTCATTTGATTTGCCAAGATTGATATTGGACTTTATGCGCACCACCCGATTTCGGATTAGGTAACTTGCTACACCAAGCGTGATGACGAATAGAATTTGTTGCAAATAGTGCATCCGGAGAAATAATTTGACGGGAATTTAGTTTACGCTGCCTTTTGAACCTATAATTTACATTCAAAACCTTAAAATTTCGATCTGCATTTGCTGCAAAAGTAAATTTCCATAGTTTTGTGGCCCTGTTTAGAAGTAAGCAGCGATAAAGAGCCGGTGACGTAGCTCAGTTGGTAGAGCAAAGGACTGAAAATCCTTGTGTCGGGGGTTCAATTCCCTCCGTCACCACAAAAAGCAAAGCCTCAGATTTCTGGGGCTTTTTTTATGAATTAATAATATTCACTGAACCGGTACAACGATTCGGGTTTAAAATGTGCCTAATAAGGAAAGTCTAACCAAGTATGCAAAAACTGATACTCCTAGTCGCACTTATTTTAACGCTTTTATCCTGTTCAAAGGAGGAAGATCAGGTTGTTAATGAATCTTGCTTGGGAGAAATTAACCTTGAGTCACAGCAATTTCCTCAAGTTTGGAGATTGATCAAAATGACCGGGAGCATGATTAACTCTGAAACAACCGGGGAAAACATGAGCTGGCAGGAATACATCCGCTTAAATGCTGATGGCACTTTTACCAAGCATCGGGAACAAACAATAAGACGATT
>JAHEMS010000221.1 GCA_024643595.1 Bacteroidota bacterium | reverse complement strand
CCGGATTATCAGAATATTTATAGTTGCGGCTCTGCATTTGCACAGCCACTGCATCTTTAATCCGTTTGTCGTTCAATTCATTATAGTAGAGTGGATTATTACGTGCTTCAATGAAAACCGGATCCGCCCAGCCAAAGGTCTGGTATTCGCTTAAGTGAGCACTTCTATCATAATCGGTGAAAACTTGTTGAGTAGGAACACAACTGTTTCCTAACCAGATCAACAACACCAGGAATATGGAATTCAAAAGCGGAGTAAACCAGTATGTTTTCATTCGATTTTGCACGTTAAGGTTGGAGAAATCATATCCGTTACACTAATATTTCGGTATCTACAGTTACTTTATTGTCAACATCAGTTACACCGGGACCTGACCAAGCCGCATTTTCTGCCTCTTTTTTTTCAGCCCACGAGCGCACTACTCCGCGCAGAATTACCTTAGTTCCCACTGTTTCAATAGATATGTTGCTAGCATCGATCGTTGCACTTCTATGAAATGCTGCCATTATTTTACTTTTAACATCCTTGGCATTGACAACCGGCTTCAATGAGATACGGTTAACCACTCGGGTTACTCCAACGATGTCCTTCACTGAATTTTCAGCTGCTTTTTTCTGATAGTCCCATTCAGCCGTTCCATCGAGGTAAACCCATCCATTTTCTACTTTTATTTCGATGAGATCTTCATTGACACCGCTGTGCCAGCGAAGTGCATCTTTTACTGCGATAGCAATATCAGTATCACTCCGTTCATGCTTGCCTGGAATTACTACTTCAATGTCCTCCGCTACCACCTTTACACCGGCTACCCGTTGGGCGGCCTGTTCTGCATTGATTTTTTGATTATAGCTATTTACTTTTCCTGAAAGGGTTACCACTCCATCATTGGTAGTTACACCGATTTGTGAAACGACATTTGCCAATGTAGGTTCCCATTTTAATTCATCCATCACATCTTTTTGAAGTTCCTGATTCGTTTTCATATCCGGAGTTTATTAAGTGAGTGAACTTTATTCTAATTCTTCTTCTTTCACAAAGTGGTCTACCGGTTTTGTCAACCGTTTGTTTTTCTTTTCTTTCTGTTTGCGGATCTGATTTTCCAGATCAATACATACTTGTTCCGCTGCCATTTCATAGCTGACTCCATGCTCTTTGGCAAAAAGGTCATTTCCGGGCACCATCAACTTGCCTTCTACGATGTACTTATTTTGTTCTCCACTTTTTTCCATGCGAAGGACAATATCACACCGCATTAAACCGGGTACCTTTTTTTCAAATCGCTTGAATTTCTTTTTGATAAGCTCTTCCTTTTCAAGACTTACTTCTTTATTGGGAGATTGAATAATATAGTTCATAAAAATTTCAATTTAAGTTTCTGTTGTCCTTTGAAAATAAATTTGAAACAGTTACTATGAAATTGAAATGATAATGGTCATTCATTATTGAAACATTCGTGCATGATTTAGATCATAACATATGCTGATACCCCTCATTCATTATTCTAAGCAAAAAGATCATTTTTCAACAATGGTAATTATTCGAGAATCGGTTATTAATAAATTGTCGGTATTGGCTATTTTACTTTTCGCCACACCCGTTCTAGCACAGGATGCCAGGGAAATTGTAAGGAAGGCAGATGAGAAAATGAGGGGTAATACGTTGCAGGCAGAGATGATCATTCGCACCGTGCGCCCGTCGTGGACCCGCGAGATGACGCTTAAGACGTGGGCAAAAGGAACACAATATTCAATGATTTTAATTAAATCTCCCCAAAAGGATGAAGGCATTACATTTTTGAAGCGCCAAAAGGAGGTGTGGAACTGGATGCCCATCCTGGAACGTACCATTAAACTTCCTCCTTCCATGATGTCGCAATCATGGATGGGTACCGATTTCAGTAATGACGATCTGGTAAAAGAATCTTCGGTGTTGGAAGATTATGAACACAGCATTTTGGGTGACACGATTGTTGATAGCCGAAATTGTTATCGGATCTTACTTTTACCCAAGCCTGATGCAGCGGTGGTATGGGGAAAGTTAATCTTATGCGTTGACAAGAGGGATTATCTTGAACTGAGTACTCAATTTTTCGACGAAGACGGTGAACTAGTGAACATCATGAGCGCTTACGATATCAAACTAATGGATAATCGTTTGATACCAACGCGTGTGGTGATGATTCCGATGGATAAGAAGAATCAGAAGACAGAGTTGATTTATAAACAAGTGCTGTATAACAGACCGATCGATGACTCGTTTTTTACCCTGCAAAAAATGAAAAACCTTAATTGATCATGTGGCTGGTTCGACTGGCATGGTTAAATCTGTGGCGAAATAAGAGCCGTACTCTTATTTCAATGGCTGCTGTATTTTTTGCGGTGGTACTGTCCATCGTATTAAGCGCGATAACGGTTGGGGCATTCGATAACATGATTAAAAATTTAGTCAGTTATTACACGGGTTATATTCAGGTTCATAGAGCAGGCTATTGGGACGAACAAACGCTTGAAAATTCTTTTCGGAGATCCACATCAATGGAAGACAGCATGATGAATGTGAATTCAGTTTCCGGAATCACGCCGCGACTGGAATCATTTTCATTGGCCGCATCAGGTGACGTAACAAAGGGTGTGATGGTGGTTGGGGTGAACCCGAAGACAGAAAATCAAGCCACGATGCTCGAAAATAAACTTGTAGCTGGCAATTACCTGAACGAAACTGGAAATGAAGTATTGTTATGTGAGGGATTAGCGGAGCGATTAAAATTATCGTTGAACGACACCTTGATTCTGATTGGTCAGGGGTATCATGGGGCTACAGCCGCTGGTCGATATCAGGTAAAAGGTATTGTACATTTTGGTTCCCCGGATTTGAATGACCGAATGTTATTCATGTCTTTGAATACGGCACAACAACTATACAGTGCAGAAGATATGATTACTTCTTACGTATTCGTACTTCAGGAGCATAGTGATCTTGATGAAACGGCAGAACAGATTCGGCATCTATTATCCAATCACTATGAAGTCATGACATGGGGGGATATCATGCCTGAAGTTAAGCAACATATGGAATCAGAAATAGTTACTGACAGAATGTTCCTGGTTATACTAGACATACTGGTGGGTCTTGGAATTTTTGGTACACTGCTGATGATGATGGTAGAACGGAGCTTTGAATTAGGAATGCTTATGGCCATCGGTATGAAAAAAAGTAAAATGATATTCTTATTGGTTTCTGAATCTGTGTTTACTGTTATGGGTGGTTGTATTATCGGGATTTTAGCAAGCATCCCGATATTGTATTATTTAAAAATTAATCCGATTCGTTTTTCGGGAGAGCTCGCCAAGGCTTATGAGCGCTTTGGGTTTGAAGCCGTATTACCCGCATCCACAGAACCTGAAAATTTTATTTGGCAAGGGCTTGTTGTTTTATGTATAGGTTTAACGCTGGCACTCTATCCCGTTTGGAAGGTGATTAAAATGGATCCTGTCTCTTCAATGAAACGATAAAAAGAAGAATGATGATACTGATGATGGCATGGCGAAATATCTGGCGAAATAAATCGCGAAGCATGATCATTATTTTTTCTATTATGTTGGGCTTGTTCGCAGGCCTTTTCGTGGTAGCTATCTATAAGGGAATGTTGAGAAGTAAAGTTCGCTCGGTTATCGATAGAGAAGTAGGCCACTTGCAAATTCATCAATCAAAATTTAAAGAAGATTATCTTGCTGAATATGTGCTTCCGGAAAGTACTGCCTTGGTTGATATTACTCAATTACCGGAGGTGAAACTAACCACTCAACGAAGTATAACTAATGGGATGCTTTCTACCGCTACCGGAAGTGCCGGCGTGACCATTCTTGGCATCGTACCCAATGAAGAGCGGGCGATTTCACAGCTGGCGGAAAAGATTATTGAAGGAGACTATTTCACGGAGAAGATACGCAACCCGGTGATGGTAGGGAGGAAGTTGGCCAGAAAGATGAAGTTGAAAATTAAATCAAAGTTAGTGCTTACGTTCACGGACTCCACAAATTCAATCGTCTCTGCCGCGTTCCGTGTTATGGCTATTTATGAATCAGAGAATACTCCACTTGATGAACGTAATGTCTATGTTTTCCGAGATGACCTGAATAAACTTTTGGGAATTGGATCTTCCGTACACGAAATGGTGGTGTTATTAAACAGGGATGAAGATTTAGATAGAGTGACAAAGGAAATTCAAGGGATGGTACCCTCTCTTCAAGTCGATACGTGGAAGAATCTTTCTCCTGAAACGGAACTGATGGTAGACACCACAAACGAATATTCTTATATTATTTTGGTTATTATCATGCTGGCACTGGCGTTTGGTATTATCAATACCATGCTAATGGCTATCCTGGAACGTACCCGAGAGTTGGGCATGCTGGTGGCACTGGGAATGAATAAAGTGCGATTATTTTTTCTCATCCTTTGGGAGACAGTTTTTCTAACCATGGTCGGTTGCCCTTTTGGACTATTATTCTCCTGGCTCTGGATAAATTATCTTAATAGAAATGGAGTTGATTTTTCAAGGTTTGGAGAAGACATGATGTCAAGTTTCGGATTTACCAATGTGATTTATCCGGAATTTCCATATGATAATGTAATTGTGATTTTTCTCATTGTTGTGATTACTGCGATTTTGTCAAGTTTATTTCCAGCACTAAAGGCGTTGAAACTCCAACCCGTAGAAGCACTACGTAAATAATTGTTTATGAAATTCATAGTATGATGAAAAACGATACCGTCATTGATGCCCATAACATCAGTAAGATCTATAATCCAGAAACCATTCCCGTATTTGCAGTAAATGATGTTCATCTCCACTTGAACAGGGGAGAGTTTACTGCATTAGTGGGGCCGTCAGGATCTGGCAAGACGACGTTGCTTAATTTAATAGGAGGGTTAGATCGCCCGGATACCGGAAATATTCTGATCAACAATATCGATATTACAAAGCTTTCAGCAAATAAGCTTATTACATTCCGGCTGAATCATATCGGTTTTGTTTTTCAATCATTTAATTTAATACCTGTCTTAACGGCACGTGAAAATGTGGAGATGATCATGCATTTGCAAAAGTCGCAAAGGATGGATCGGGATACTCGCATTAAGCAACTTTTTGAAGAGGTACAATTATCCGATAAAATAGACAGTCGTCCTTCACAATTGTCGGGTGGGCAACAACAACGCGTGGCGGTTGCACGTGCGCTGGCATCTAAACCTCAATTTGTTCTGGCGGATGAGCCTACTGCAAATCTCGACAGCAAATCGGCTTCTAATCTCTTGGACATTATGGCCAAACTGAATACTGAAGAACATATTACCTTCCTGTTTTCAACCCATGACCAACGGGTGATAGATAGGGCAAGACGTGTCATTACTTTGGTGGATGGAAAAATAGTATCGGACACGTTGCCTACCAGTACTGCCTGATCGAGATGAAATCGAGGGTTAGATATCGGTCATTAAGATTAATTATAATCCCTGTTCTATTTATTCTTTTCTTTTTTAGGAATACCAGCAGTGCTCAGGAAGTTGAAAAGAAGGAAGTCTGGAAGATAAAGGGGTATTTGAAAGAATTGCCTTACATTTCCTTTGACAAGAATTTTGCCAATATCTATTCGACCAACCTGATTCACAACCGGCTTAATGTTAAATGGAATCCATCAGAGAATATTTCTGGAGCGGCTGAATTCAGAACAAGATTATACTGGGGTGATGATGTACGAGCTACTCCTAATTTTTCTGAGCAATTAAGAAACCGGAATGAGCAGGTTGACGCATCCATTATTTGGTTCGAGACTAAAAATTCGGCCATGTTGACAAACATCGAGCGGTTCTGGTTAGAGTATAAATCTTCAAAAATTGCAATCCGAGCAGGTAGGCAGCGGATTAACTGGGGAATAGCCACTACCTGGAACCCCAACGATATTTTTAATTCCTATAACTTTTTGGATTTCGATTATGAAGAACGACCTGGCAGTGATGCTGTAAAGGTTCAGTATTTTGTCAATGACCTTTCCAACGTAGATATCGCCGTAAGTCCTTCATTCTCAAATAACACTTCCGTTGTCGCGGCTAAGTATTTTTTTAATAAAGGCACGTATGACTGGCAGTTTAGTGCAGGGTGGTAC